>JAOASF010000189.1 GCA_025210175.1 Crocinitomicaceae bacterium
CAGTTATACCCTTCCAGAAGGAACCGGAATGACGCTGAATGTATCCTCCAATGGTGCATCAATCGTTACGGCGGAAACCAACACCCAATTGAGTGGTGGTCAGGGAGGAAGTCCAGTTGGTCTCTTTCTCAATGGTAACCAAAACCTACAAGTAAATAGTATTGATGTTTCCTTCTCTTGGGATCAGGCGGTAGATAGTTTGGAGTTTTCCATTTTTGACGTCGATTTGGCTACGGACCAATTTGTGGATTCATTGATCATTATCGGTTATTACAATGAATACGTCGTATTTCCAAACTTAACTGCAAGTGCCAATAACAGTACTTCACAAAACAAGGCGGTCGGAACGGCCTCCACAGCAGATAACTCAGCTGATGGTAACATTTTTGTGTCTTTCGTTGAACCGATCGACTCCATGATGATATTTTACGGTAACGGTTCCACAGCACCACAAACACCAGGTAACCAATGGATTACCATTTGGGACTTGTCCTACATTGGCGATTGTGGATCGACCGATACGGATGGGGATGGTGTTGACGATTACTTAGACATTGACTCTGATAATGACGGTATACTAGATTACATTGAACTTCAAGCTTCTAATTCAAGTCCAACTCAACCCTCTGGTTCTGACGCAGATGGAAATGGTATCGACGATAATTTCGAAGGTATGTCAACCCCAATCGATACAGACGGTGACGGGATTCCTGATTTTCAGGATCCAGATTCAGACAACGATGGAGATTTGGATTCTGTAGAAGCATACGATTCTGATAACGATGGTGTGGCCGATATTTTGTATTCAGGTTCTGATGCTGATGGCGATGGTTTGGACGATGCGTATGATTTGGTAAATGGTTTTAATTCAACATCGAATGTTACCAATGGTGGGCAAACCAGTAATGACATGCCTAACCTCGACGTACCAGCAACTTCCGAAAGAGACTGGAGAGAGGATGATGACATTGATGGAGACGGCATTGAAAACTACGACGACATAGACGACGACAACGATGGTATTTTGGATGTTGACGAAGGTTTGGGTGACAACAACCCAAATGGAGATAGAGACGGCGATGGAATCCAAAACTGGAGCGATACCGAAGACAATGGTACCGGAGGTGATGGTTCTATCACTGATTATACCGACTCAAATGGAGATGGTATCCCTGATGTGTACGACTTCGACGGCGATGGAATCCCCAATCACAAGGACCTGGACTCGGATGGAGACGGAATAGCCGATATCATTGAAGCGAAAGGAGTAGACGTTGATGGAAACGGAATTGTTGATGGATCCTTTGCCGATACAGATGGTGATGGTTGGTCAGACGTTTTTGACAGTGACAACGGTGGTACAGCTCTGGCTCTTGGAGATTTAGACGGAGATGGATTAGATAATTTCTTGGACATTGATGCAGACAACGATGGAATTGTAGACATCATTGAATCTCAAGCCTCTGGAACGTTGATCGCCCCGAGTGGCCTTGATGATGATGGAGACGGAATCGACAATAACTTTGATACCGACAACGGAGCACACCTTACAACTCCGGTAAACACGGATAATGCGGACAATCCCGATTATCTCGATACAGATTCAGATAATGACAATACCTCAGATGCAATAGAAGGTTGGGATTTGGATAACGACGAAGTAGCTGAAACAACAGCTTCAGGCGTTGATGCGGATAACGATGGTTTGGATGATGCCTTTGACCAATTGGTTCAAAATGCAAGTAACTCAACTACGACCAATATTACCAATAACGGTCAGACCTCTTCTAGTTTTCCAAACAACGAAACTCCGATTACCGACGAGAGGGATTGGCGTGAAATCGACCCGACAGATACAGATGGCGACGGTATTCCAGATGTTTTGGATCTTGACGACGATAACGATGGGATTGTGGATACAGACGAATGTCCCGCTACCTACACCTACCCTGCTTCATTGACGAGTAATACTGGCGTTACCAATGCCAACAACGTTACAGGTTCACCCAACGGAACCTTTGGAGAATGGTACAGCAATGGAGACAATGCAACCTATGATTTTGGACAGATTTATCCTGCTGGAACGCAGTACGTAATAACCTGGCGAGAAAGATCTGGTGAAAGTGGAACAGCAAGCATTAATCTTTTTGAAAGTGAGGACAACTCTTCTTTCATCCAACATACCAATGCTCCAACAACCAACAGTACAAGTTTCATTACCTCAACAGTAACAGCCGAAAACAGCTTCCGTTACTTGAGTATTTACAAAACGAACCCTCCTAGTTCAACCGATTTCGCAATCGATGCAATCGCCATTTTGGAGGAAGGGTCGAACTGTGATAGTGACAATGACGGCATTCCAAATCGATTGGATTTAGATGCTGATAACGACGGAATTCCAGATATCGTAGAAGCTGGAGGGGTAGACACAGATGGCGACGGTCGAATTGATGGTGGTTATACCGACACAGATTCCGATGGTTTGATGGATGCTTACGACAGCGATAATGGTGGGGTGGATATTGCCATGTTGGATAGCGATGGAGATGGTATTTACAACTTCTTGGATCTAGATAGCGATAACGATGGTATTGCAGATGTAGTGATGGTTGGTGGAGCCGATGCCAATGGAGACGGTAGACTTGACAACTATATTGATTCAGACGACGATGGTTATTCAGACCTCGTGGACGGAGATGCCAACAACGACGGGGTAATTGAAAATTCAGCCAATGCGCTCACCCTAACAGGTGGCGATGCCAATAATGACGGAATTCCAGACAACTATGACAATTTCGATACCGATGGTGACGGGGTACCTAATTTTATTGACCTAGATGCCGACAACGATGGTATTGCCAATGTGGTAGAAGCAGGTGGTACAGATGCAAATGGTGACGGTAGAGCCGACAACTATACAGACAGTGATAACGATGGATTCAACGACTGGGTTGATGGGGACCCGACCAACAGTTTAACTGCTGGAGATGACTCAGATGGTGCCAATACAGCTCAAGCTCAAGTACTCACAGGCGCAGATGGCGACTTAGACGGACGACCGGACTCTTATGTGACCGATGATTTTGATGATGATTTTGTGCTCAACTTCTTTGATCTAGACGCTGATGACGATGGAATCTTGGATATCACAGAAGCAGGAGGCACAGACTTGGATGGAGACGGACAAGTTGATAGTTTTCAAGACAACGACGGTGATGGTTTCCATACTGGTGTAGACGGTGACCCTAGCAATGCGTTGAGCGCTGGTTCAGATGCAGACGGATCGAATAGTGAGAGCGCTTTAACGCGTACAGGAGAGGATAGCGATAACGACGGTATTCCGGATAGTTACCCTGAATCAGACTTTGACGGTGATGGTCATTTGAACTACCTCGACATTGATGCAGACAATGATGGGATTGTAGATAATTCAGAAGGACAAAGCACAGTAGGTTACATCGCACCCGCCAATCTAGATAGTGATGGCGATGGTATAGATGACGCATACGATGCAGACGATAGCAATTTCGGTGGAGCCGGATCGCAATTCACCTTGTCGGATATCGATAGCGCAACAGATACAGACAGTCCCGATTACTTGGATTTGGATTCCGATGGAGATGGTGTTCTCGATATCATTGAAGGTCACGATTCAAACGGTGATGGAGTCGCCGATAGTGGATCCCCTGCCAGTTCAGGTGTAACCGGTGGAACGACAGATGCCGATGGTGATGGTTTGTTGGATGGTTTTGATAATAACATTTCCGGAAAAGATCCAACCAACAGCGGTTTAGCTCCTACGGATCACCCAGATTACGACAACCCAATTTCTGACGAAAGAGCTTGGCGTGAAGAAGCCGACGCAGACAATGACGGAATTGTAGACTCAGAAGATATCGATGACGACAACGATGGTATATTGGATGTAAACGAAGGTTGTAGACCTGCTGAAAGTCAACTGACCAGTGGTGTAAGTGACATAACCGTGAATTACGACGGGGAAGTTACCATCACGCTCAAAGGAGCAGACGGTGGTGGCGGATCTTCCACAAGAGGAGGAACTGGTTCCACAGTCAATGCCGTTTTGAATTTGTCAAGCGGTGACCTTATTCGATTTGTAATTGGTGAAGGTTCACTAGGAGCAGCTCTTTCTGCTGGTGGTGCAGGTAGTTCAGGCTTGTTTGTCAACAGCGACTTGGTTATGGTTGCTGGTGGTGGTGCTGGCGGAGACAACTCAGGTGGAGCCGTAGGTTTTGGAGCAAATTCAACGACTAATGGAGACACAGGTTCGGGTGGTTCAGCAGGATCAGGAGGAACCAATGGCGCTGGTGGTACTGGTACAACAAACGGAAGTGGAGCCGGTGGTGGTGGTGGAATAAACTCTGCTGGAGGCAACTCTTTGGCCTTCGGTGGATCTGCTGCTGACCTAGTACCAGGAGACGGATTAACCTTGGTGGCTGGTGGTGCAGCTGATGGAGCGAACAACACCAACGGTGCAGCTGGATTTACTGGTGGTGGAGGTGCCGCTGGTAATTCATACTCCGGAGGTGGAGGTGGTTACTCTGGTGGTGGAGGTGCCGGGTCTGGTGGTTCTGCTGGTGGTGGTGGATCTTTCCTTGACAACACCCTTCCTTCTTACCTGTCAGGATCCATTACAGCGGGTGAAGATGGTGCTGGTGGACTTGTCGGAAGCGATGGAGATGATGGATATGTTATTGTCGTGTTTGGATGTCTCGACACAGACGGAGATGGTATTATCGATTCCAAAGATGTAGACAGCGACAACGATGGATTAGTAGACATCATCGAAGCAGGTCATGTTGATGCTGATGGAGATGGAAGAGTTGACGGTGCGTTTGAAGATACAGATGGTGATGGTTTATCGGATGTATTCGATACCGACAATGGTGGAACACCAATCTCAACTCCCGACACTGACAGCGATGGAATTGCCGACTTCTTGGATATCGACAGCGATGATGATGGGATCACAGACTTGGTGGAGGCCAACGGTACGGATAACGACGGCGATGGTCGAGTTGACAACACTGTAGATGAGAATTTTGACGGTTTGGCTGATGTATACGACCCGAACAAGGGAGGAACATCGCTTTTCAGAAATGACTTTGATGGTGACGGAATAGCTGACGGTTTGGATTTAGATTCAGACAACGACGGAATTACCGACAACCAAGAGGCGCATAAAACGGGCGAATACGTTGCCCCTTCCGGAAATGATAACGATGGTGACGGTTGGGATGACGCCTACGATCCCGATTCAGGAGGAGTAGCAATTGATATTTCCGATTACGAAAATGATGGGTCACCCGATTACCTCGATGCCGATTCAGACAACGACGGTAAAGCCGATTTCATTGAAGGGTTTGATGACGATTTGAGTGGAAATGCATTGAATGACCTACTCGATCGCGCCGATGCTTTCGAGCTGGCAAATGGTGATCCTTTGTTTTATGTGAATGCTGACAACGATGATGGAGATGAATTCCCGAATTGGTTGGAAGATAGCGATAACGATGGCGTTTTAAATTATCTGGATCCTTCAAGTATATACTACCAAGACAGCGACAACGATGGGCTGATTGACCTATTCGATACAGACAACAACGGATCTTTATCCTTACTTCCTGATATGAATTTCAATTCACAACCAGACTTCAGGGATTTGGAAACACAAGTTGCACTTCCTGTTACCCTCGTATCTTTTGAGGCGCACAAGCAGGAAGAAGACGTAAGGTTGACTTGGGAGACATCCGTGGAAATCAATAACGACTATTTCATCATCGAGCATTCCACGAATGGATACGACTTTACGCGTATTGCGACGGTTAAAGGAGCTGGACAAAGTAGTACGCCAAAATTCTATCAGACTCTTCACGAGAACCCAGCGTCGGGTATCAATTATTACCGTCTTACTCAGGTAGATTATGATGGTAAGCAGCACATGGAGGGTGTGAGAAGTGTGGATTTCAACACAACAAAGTTGAGTCTACTCGCCTACCCTGTTCCTTTCAATAACAACTTTTCTATTAAAATGGAAAATTTGGAGCCGAAAGAATATGAACTGTTCATATACGATGCTCGAGGTTCAGTGGTTTATTACAAGTCCTTTATTATTTCACCGAGCAACAATGCGCTGACGATGAACATCAAGGAAGCCGCAAGGTTTGCAAAAGGTACGTATCGCATCGAGTTAGTTGGCGGAACAGAACCACAAAGCCTTGTTGTTGTGAAATATTAAGACAAGTCATTGGTGGAACAACCTTTTTATTTACCAGGGTAATTACCTTTGTCAAAAAAGGTTATGAAAATCGAAATATGGAGCGATGTGGTTTGTCCATTCTGTTATATCGGAAAGAGACATTTGGAGAAAGCCTTATCGAACTTTGAATACAAAGAGGAAGTTGAGATTATTTGGAAAAGCTTCCTCTTGAATCCCAATCAACATCTTGAACCTGAGACAGATTTAAACGTCTATCAGTACTTGGCACAAAAGAAAGGTATTTCGGTAGACGAAAGTATAGCGATGCACGAAAACGTGGTTACCATGGCCAAAAATGCTGGATTGACTTACAACTTCGATCATGCCAAAGTAAGTTCCTCATTGGATGCTCATTGTTTACTTCAATACGCGAAGGAAAAAGGTCTGGGCAGTGAATTGAAAGAGGCTTTGTTCAGGGGCTATTTTACCGATGGATTGAAACTTTCGAATCAAGACGAATTATTGAAAATTGCAGAAGGAACTGGATTAAATCCGGTTGAAGCCAAGGCTGCATTTACGGAAGATGTCTATCAGCAAAAAGTACAAGCAGACATAGAGGAAGCGCAACAAATCGGTGTGCGAGGAGTTCCTTTCTTCGTTTTGAACAGAAAATATGCTGTTTCGGGTGCTCATCCTGCCGAATTCATTTTGGAAACAATACAAAAAGCGTACGCAGAAGCTATAGCGTAAGTTCCATTTCTTCAGCCCATTGAAGGGAACCTGGAAGATCTTCAGCGGAGAATTCTAAATGAAGGATTCTTCGCTTTTTTTTGCTTTTATTTTTCCCAGAGGCATGCAACAAAAGCGGTCGCATGAGCATCACTCCTCCCCTTTCTAACTGACAAACAACTGGTTCAACATGCTCGAGTAATGTCGTTGTTTGTTCGGTAGTCAATCGTTTTTTGTGCGACAAAGGAATGACCTTCAAAGCACCAGAATCCACAGTGACATCGTCCAAATGAATACGCAGTGTAAAGATTTTCTTCGAAAGCTCTTCTGGTGGCAGTACACTGTAGAAACCATCCTTTTGAACCCAAGATGAGAAACCATCTATTTCCTTTTTCTCGGAAACATTAATGGGAATATCTTGGTGCCAATTCACGACCCAATTTTGATCTCCCGATTTGTCAAAATAGATGGACTTCACCAATTTAGCTTCTGGGTGAATGGTGCGAATCAATTCCTTCAAACGCGTATTAAAAACATGCGAAAACAAGGTTTCATTGTCCTTTAATATCGCTCGCACATTGTTGAGTCTACCCTCCTTTTGCTGAATAATTGGTTCGATGAGGGCGTTTATTTTTCGAATTTCCTTTCCTGTATACATATTCGACAAGAGATAAAAGCCCACCCTGTCAAACTTTCGTTTTAAGTTCTTGAATTGAACTGCATTTGGCAGGGTTTTATACCGATCCAAACATTCTTTAAGATTGTTCTCTATTGATCGACGCAAAGCCAATGGTTCTAGCACTTGCATTTCTTCACCATAGCCCAAAATCAGACGTTCCAATTCAAAACTTCGGTGTACCCTCAGTCGTATTTTCACACTTCTATCCGGATATTTCTCAATTACCTCTTGGGTATGATGCATGGGTTTTGTGAGAACATAAGGTGCCATTTTTGAATTGATCAACAAAACAATATCCTCTACGTATTTTTCCGGCAAAACGCTCACTCCTACTGTGTGCTTATAATATTCATCACCATCAAAATCCTCCTCAATGAAAGTCGTTTTGGTGTCGAAATCTATGGCAACGATGCGGTCCAAAGCCAGGGTTTGAATTTCTTTGTCTCTCGACTTTTTGCCAATCAAAAACCAACGATTATTGAACTCTTTCAAAAGAAAAGGGTGAAAATGAAACGCATCCACCTCCCTCGCTTTGAAGGATTGATATTGCAGCACCAATACAGTCTTTTTCAAGATGGCTTGATAGAGCGTATCCAAATGCTCAAGCCCTTTCAGCTTCTCGTTTTTATCCAAGTGAATAATGGCGCGCTGTTTCGTCTTTTCAGTATAGATTTTATCCTCCAAGCGATGAATCACATCCCCCAGTTCCGTAAACAAAGAAAAGTCCTTGAACTGCTTCAACATTTCCACCGATTCAAATAAAACCTGCATATCTGTATCTGTCAAAGGGATGTTGGTTATAGAATATTCTTCGTCTGAATAGCGGTAGAATTTACGATCGAAAACCTCAATCGGAGCGTTGTACCCCAACTTGTCGCTTCGCATCAGTTGAATGTCGAGTTGAACAGTTCTCTTGCTCACATAAACTTCCCTTCCTTCGTATTCAAACAATGCCTCAGAACAGGCCTCAATGAGGTCCTCAAGCGTCCAGTTTCGATAACGATTTTGCAAACATTTATCGATGGTTTTGTAGCGAATTAGGGCGTTTTTATTTTGAGCCATTTGGGAGTGAAGATAAAAAGGATTGTGAAAAAAGCAGCCATTTTTATGGTTGCTCGCATCCTTACCACTGCTCCCTTAAAGTTCCATTCCTTACTAAGGAATGAAATGTTCCGAGCACGCATTTCTCATAATTCAATTTGAAACAAAATTCACTCATGTAATTTCTCAAATACCTAAATTTTACATGATGGAATACTCCAAGAATGCAATACTTGAAATTGGACAGAATTAGATAATTCCATTTGGTATTCGATGAACAAATTCGGTTGTTTTGCTTTATGTAAAAACATCCCTCCAAAAAGGATTCATCCCTGGAGCTCGATCGCGTTTTTCTTGAGAAAATTAATTCATCTTTCAAGTAAAATAATCCGGCCATATCTCCTTTTCTATAATTGAATTCACAAAAGGAAAAATCGATATAGGAAAACTGTAATTTAGAATGGTACCCCTCTCTCCATTTTCTCTGTAAGTCATGCAAAGGAGTCCAACCGGCTTCAATTGCAAAACCTCGCCTACAGCTTTCATAGAAATAGTACTCCTGGGAAATCGTTCGCTTCATTATTCCTCTAACCCGATGCATCAAACTCCATATTGTCTGATAACGATTATGCCCCAATTGTCTTTGTACTTCTTTTGCCGAAATTCCATTTTTCGTAGTGGTCATCAACATCATACACCGATACCATTTTTTGAACGTCAATTTGGAATTGTGCATACTTGATCCGGACTTCAGAGTTGTGCGGAATTGGCATTTTTTACATTGCCATTGCCATTTTGCTTTTAACCAATAGTGATCTGTTGAATGACATTTTTTGCATTGAACTCCCTCAATTTCGCGCATTTCCTTAAAATGCAATTTGCAGGCTTCTTCATCCGGAAAGGATGTGGTAAACTCTAGTAAATTCATAATGTAGTAAGTTGGTTACTTATTAAGTTAAGCAAAAAATCCCTTCCAAAAAACTAGTGGTAAGGTAGCGATCAACCATATTTTTGAAATTAAAATCGCTTTTTTTTCACACCCACCTCTTGCATTGTGAAAATAATCCCATACATTTGTCCCGTTCTGAATCCGAAAAACGATTCGAAACACAACACAAAGAATCATGTTAAGTACAAAGCACATATCAAATTTTGAACCGGCAATGGAGCCTGTTCTTGTTGCGCTTTGGCATTCATAATAGATACTACACATCACAGTATGGAAAGTCCGAAGCTCTAAAGTTTCGGACTTTTTTTATTCCCTGCTTCCAATAAAAAGTTCGAAACGCAAGTCAAATCTGCGTCCTGGCAACTTACCGCCTTGACCCCAAACTTCTGGGAAATGAAAGAACGAAAAAACAACTCGAAAGAGTCGAAAAGAAATGCGTTTCAAAACGCGAAGACAAGCAAAATAAAAAGTGATCAAATGAAAACAACTATATGGAAAGTTACTGCAGAAACGACGAGCAATCGCAATACAAAAGCAGTAGCCCAAGTCTTAAAAATCATCTTGAAAGAAGCCAAGAATATCGGTTTCATTCATACGATTATCGAAAGTAAACGAGGAGAAAACAAGGAGAGTTACGAAAGTGTTCTTTTCCTTTTAAAAGGAAAGTCCATTCAAGAATTCTGCGATTCGTGGCAAGGTAAAATTCGCTGGACAGAAACCGTGAAATACCTCGATCAAATCAAAGCGGAACACTCAACTATTCGGGTGGCCATTCAATCCTATCAGGAACAAGAATTGCAACCGAAGGACATCCGTTTCGAATCGATGAAGAGTGCTGGAAAGGGAGGACAGCATGTGAATAAGGTCAACACAGCCGTTCGACTCATCCACCTTCCAACTGGCATTTCTGTCCAAAGCAGTCAGGAGCGTTCCCAATTGCGCAATAAAAACCGAGCAATGGAAAAATTGCAGGTTAAACTGTTGGAATGGGAACAGAGTCAACTCGGACAAATGCTTTTCGAAAGTGAAACATTCGAGACAGAAAATTTTAAAAGAAGTCTGCAAGCCGTGCGCAGAAAAGCACCGCCACCGAGAAAGTCGCGCAATGCCACTTCTCGACAGCAGGCAAAAAAAGAATTGAACAACGAATTAAAAAACTGGTAAGATGAACAAATACCTCTTGGAAGCCTTTGATGCCTATCCGTATGACCTGGTTCATACGATAGAATCCTTGGACTATGCCTTGAGTTATGATGAAGATTGTGCACATACTTGGTGTTTATATGGACGCCTTTATGCCGAGCAGTTTCAGGAATATGCTAAAGCGATCGACTATTTCGAAACGGCCTTGCAAAAAGACTTCCAATCCGTCAAAGTCTACCCCTATTACATTACAACCTTGTTGAGTAATGAGGATTATGAGAAGGCGAAGAAAGCCATCGACTTTGCCACCGGATTAAAAGGAATTCAAAAGAATCGCATCCTTTATTTGAAAGCGATCTACTTTGAATATTTGGAAGACTACAAACAAGCTTTGTCAACACTCAAAGAGTCTGAGAAATACAGTTTCAACGAAGAATTCAAAGAACTTTTGGAAGAAACTGAAAAAAGAATCAAAGCAAAAGAAAAACCTACAAAGCCCGAAAACAAAGGGAAAGAAAAGGTTAATAAGAAGACAAAAAAGAAAAAGTGATGATGAATATTTTAACTACGCAAAATAATTGCGTACTAGGTTCGAACCTTTGTCTTGTTCAAATATTCAATCACACATCCCTGTCGGCATTGGGGTCGACAGGGTCAAAGAAAAAGAAATGAAAACAATAGGAAAACAAATTGTAGAATTGGGATACAGACCAGGAAAATGGTTCCAAGAAGCAATCGAACATATTGAAACAAACAACTTGAGTGGTGCCGATATGGAAGCATACTTGGAACAATTCAAATTGCCAGATCCAATTGGATTGAAGGCAAAAGGAGAGGAATTCCAAATCAACATCCGTGTAAACGATAACTCTGAAGCGAAAAACGTGAAAGATGTAATCGATACAATGACGGAATTGATGCGAACACCGACTTTGGTAAATGGTGCATTGATGCCAGACGCTTGTCCTACAGGCCCCGCGGGAAATATTCCTGTGGGTGGCGTAGCGGTTGCAAAGAATGCCATTCATCCAGGAATGCATAGTGCCGATATCTGTTGCTCAGTGATGTTAACTGATTATGGAAAGGTAGATCCAAAAACGATTTTGGATGCCGGTCACCAAGTCACCCACTTTGGGATGGGCGGTAGAAACAGAGGAGAGCAATTTCCCTTGCCAAAAGAATTGAAGGAAAGATTTGAGGCAAACGTTTTCTTGAATAATCCGAGAATGTTGTCCTTGGCACAAGAACATTTGGGAACGCAGGGTGACGGAAACCATTTTTTATTCGTCGGAACCATCGCATCAACTGGAAACACAGCTGTAGTGACGCACCACGGATCAAGAGCCCCTGGAGCCTTTTTGTACAAAAGAGGAATGGAAGTTGCCGAAAGATTCAGAAAGGATTTATCCCCTGAAACGATGCCGTCAAATGCTTGGATTCCGTTCGATACAGAAGAAGGTCAAGCATACTGGGAAGCTTTGCAAGTGATCAGAGATTGGACAAAATTGAACCATACTTTGATCCACGAGCAAATTGCAACAGTGAGTAATTCCTTGGTGGAAAATAGATTCTGGAACGAACACAACTTTGTGTTCAAGGATGAGGATTTGTTCTACCATGCAAAAGGAGCAACTCCATTGGATCCGAAGTTTATGCCGGATGTGAATGGTCCGAGATTGATTCCTTTGAATATGTCCGAACCAGTTTTGATTGTGGAAGGCGCAACCACCAAAAGAAATTTGGGATTTGCCCCTCACGGAGCGGGTAGAAACTTCAGCAGAACGGCACATCGAAAGAGCAAAGGAGAACAAAGTCCGAGCAAAATCTTCAAGGAAGAAACCAAGGGCTTGGATGTTCGATTTTTTTCAGGAAAGGTGGACATTACCGAATTGCCGAGTGCCTACAAAAATGCCGACAACGTGAGAAAGCAAATGCAGGAATTTGGTTTGGGAACGGTCATCGATGAAGTTCAACCTTACGGATGCATCATGGCAGGCGATGTCGATAAAAAAGCATTCTGGAAAGACCGAAAAAACAAAAAGAAAACAAACAAAAAGTAAAATACTGTGCCGAAGCACAAAAGACAGTTCAGCGAACATTGAACGAGCCTTGTTGCTGGTTTCGAATGGCCACAAAGTGGAATCTGGCCCTGCCTTTTTCCATCCTGCTCCTAGATGTCGCTAAACTACGCTATGTCGAAGGTTCGAATCCTTCCTCATCGAAAGATGAGTAGTTCAGTTGGTTAGAACAAGCAATGTTGGGTAAAGTCCCGCATGATTGGGGATCATGAATACTCAGTGATGAGTCGTCGTCGGGTGTTGAGCCGGAATTCCGACCTGCACTATCGACCGCTCCGTGGTGGAGCTCGAAGTTGAATACTTCACATTTAACCAATAGCAGGGCTGTTGTTTTTACACTGCACGCAGTCCAACGATTTGGCCGGAAAAACAGGATACCGTTTTTTGCGATTTCCAGACAGACAAAGAACAAATTTTAGTCCCTCTGGTCTTCAAAGAAAACTCAATGGATTTCTCGCACAAATGGTTTGGAAAGACAATATCCCTGCTTTTTAAAACAAGAAAACATGAAACGAATAAGAGTTAAACAAAATCAAATTGCCTTGGTATTCAAAAATGACCAATACCAACGTTTTTTAAAAGAAGGTGTCCACTGGATGAAATGGGGTGAACCCGTTAAAAGGTTCGCTGGAAATCAAGCATACGAATTGGACGAGACCCTATTGGATATAAAAAACGACCTAGAATTGATGAAAGTGGTCGACATTATCCAAATACAATCGAACCAAGTAGGATTGTTCTACCGAAATGGATTTTTGCAAGATTACACGGCTAGAGGAATTTACCTTTTGGTCCATGGAAAAACCAGAACAGAAGTTTTGATTCAAGACTTGAACTCAACGAAAGATATTTCGGAAATAGTAAACGATAACCTTTATATAAACTTGAGAGGATTAACGAATAGTTATCACCTGGAAAGTTTTCAAAAAGGTCTACTAATCCAAAATGGAAAATTTGTTAGAGAGTTAGAGGCTGGTAACTACACCTTTTGGGAAGGTTCCCAAAAATTGGAAGTGCTGAAAACCGATATTCGCCTGAATCAGCTGGAACTATCGGGCCAAGAATTATTGACCAAAGACAAAGCCAGCTTACGCATAAACTTCAATTTGGAATACCAAGTGAAAGATGTGAGAGTCGCATTGATGGAAAACCAGGACTTTCAAAGGCAGCTGTACACCTACGGACAATTGGCATTAAGAGAATTTGTTGGTTCCTTAAACTTGGATGAATTGTTGGAAAACAAGAGCAAGGTTGGCGAGTACGTTTTGCAACACTTGAAGACCAAATCGTCTACTTTGGGTGTGACTGTTCATACGGCCGGTATCAAGGACATAATCTTAACTGGAGATGTGAAAGACATCATGAATCAGGTATTGATAGCTGAGAAAAAAGCACAAGCCAATGTGATCATGAGACGCGAAGAAACGGCCATGACAAGATCCTTATTGAACACTGCCAAAATGATGGAAGACAACACAACGTTGATGAAATTGAAAGAAATGGAATTCATCGAAAAAGTAGCAGAGAAGGTCGGCCAAATTCAGTTGAACAGCGGTGGTAAACTGCTTGATCAAATGACTCAAATGTTGATTAAATAGGACTCTTTGGAGTCCTATTTTTACGCAAATTGATTCCAACTCAATTTTAGTGGTACGGTAGCGCACAACCATAAAGCCCAACGAAGAAAAAAGATTAAAAACCTATCAATCAATAACTTAAACTAAAGCATAATCAAAAGTGGTACAGTAGCGAACAACCAAGAAATAAAAACAAAACTTATAAACCTATTAACTAGGGACTTAACTCAAAACACATTCACTAGTGGTAAAGTAGCGCACAACCATATTCAAAGCGCTAAATACAAGGGCTTTTAGGAAACAAGAATCCAAACATACCCGTCTCGCCAATATCACAAATACCACGACATCACTCTTGTGGCAAAGTAGCGAACAACCATACCCAAACCGCCAAAAACAATGGGCTACCTGGAAGCAAAAACCCAAACATACTTGTCTCCCTCCACCCTAAAAACACTTCCATTCCGCCTTAGTGGTAAAGTAGCGCACAACCATAAAAATCATACTTTTTTCCTCCCTCCCCCACTCCCAACCCTACTGGCAAACATGCGATCAACCACACTCCGAAGCACATCTCTTTTTTAACTATCTTCACTCCACCTAAGTACAAAACATGTCTACACCTCTAGAAGATTTACTGAAGCGTTTGGAGCAATTGGAACGCGAGCAAACCAGACTCAAAGCGAATATCGACCTCATCAAAGACGAAGCCAAAAAGCTACAAGATGAGTCGTCTGATATCCTTTCAGATGAAGTTTCACCGCCAAAAGAAAAGTCCATCGAGGAGGAACTAACACCTACCTCCGATCTACAAACTGAAGAGCTCGTACAGAATGTTCAAAAACCTTTCGTTTACGAGCCATCATTGGAAGAAAAGAAAGAACCTTCGAAGCCAACGGCTGAAATAAATGAAAGTTCAATAACAGTCTCTTCGCGTGTAGACACAGTTCAAGCTAGTCAAACTTCAAAACCAGCTAAAGAAGAATCCTTAGAGAAATTTTTAGGCGAAAACCTAACCAGTAAAATCGGAATTGGGGTATTAATATTAGGTGCTGCAATTTTTGCGAAGTATGCCATCGACCACAATTGGATCACTCCTTTTCTACGCATTCTGTTTGGTTATTTGGTAGGAGGTGCGACCTACTTTTTGGCGCTTCGATTTAAGGAAAAATACCTGAACCTTAGCGCCATATTGATGGCAGGATCTCTTTGTATTGCCTATCTCATCTCCTATTTTGCCTTTAGTTTGTACGAGTTTTACCCGCGCTGGCTGGCGTTCATTTTATTGCTCATTTTTACGGGACACACGGTGCAAATGGCACTCAATTACAAAAAGGAAGTCATCGCCATCATTGCACTCGTCGGCGCCTACGCAGTACCATTTCTCTTGAGCAATAACAGTGGTAAAGTTGAATATTTATTTACCTACATAGCCATTATCAACATAGGGACTCTTTTCTTGAGCCTAAGAAAACGTTGGATGGCTTTGTGGAATGGCGGATTCTTTTTTACCTGGCTCATCTTCATGATTTGGGCTATCACAGAACGTTTTTCCAACAATTATCAAGACACTATTGCCATTGGTTTCCTAGTGGTTTTCTTTGGAACTTTCCTTGTGGGATTGGTTCGTTTTGCTGCATTGGAAGAAGGGCAAAAGAAGAGAAACTATCTGTTCCAGCTGGGCTTTTTGTCCTTCGTATTATTCGTATTCGGCAACTTCATATTAGGTGAAGATGGACCTTGGGATCGCCGAATTTTATTCTCCTTCCTTTGCAGTGCCCTCTACATCATCTTGCACCTCTATTTGCACAAACAAAATAAATACGATCGCTTGTTTGTGGACATCATCCTCGGAATCGGAGTCATTTTCTTTACTGGTTTTGTTGCCATTACCTTTGACAATGAAATGAAAACGGCCATGTGGGGAGTTGAAGCCTTGGTTCTCACCTTTTTGGGAATCAAACACGATCAAACCTTCTTGCGAAGAGGTAGTTTTTACATCGGCATTCTAGCACTTATTAGCACAACTGTAGACACCAGCCAATACTATGATTCGGTGTTTCAAGCTCCAGATGAAACGCCTTTTTTCAATAAAATTTTCGCCTTGAATAGTTTTATGACCCTGTTATTGGTCATCAATTCCTTCGTACAAAATAAAAAGGCACGCGTATTGGTCGATGGCGAACTCAACACCAAAGCTCTTACCTTAATTGCCCTAGTAATAGCTGCGTTTATTACCCCGTTGATAGACCTGACCTTCGCCATTAAGCAACATTCGCTTTCCGTTCATTGGAACCATCAATGGTATGGCGCCGTTATGAGTACTTCGGTATGGTCTTACGCCGTTGTATATGTAGCTCTGAGCAAATACCTGATAAACTTGAAATATCCACTACCACAAATTGACAAAGTGTATACCGGATTGATTTCGCTGCTTTCGGTTCTTTACCTCTTGTTGGTGGTTCCTTCTTATTATTTCCTGGTAGAGAACAAAGGATTGAACACTGCCATTTCAGGTGTATTGAACTTGAATGCATTAAGTCTAATCCCACTCCTAATTCTTTGGCTATCAGGCAATCGTTTGAAACTTATTTTCGATCAACTTTCGGATAATTTCTTTACCGTTGCAGCCAGAATTTACTTACTCGTATTCCTTTCCATGGAACTCATGATTCTATTAGAAGTTGGATTCTTAGAGAAACAAAGTAAGGTGGCGATGAGTATCCTTTGGGGAGCTTATGCCGTGTATCAAATTGTGGACGGGGTTCGCAAGAAACAGAAAGAGTTTAGGTGGATTGGTTTGGTGCTTTTGGCAGTTACTTTGGTAAAGCTATTCCTTTTAGACCTAGCCAAGCTCAGCACCATTTCAAAAACAATTTCTTTGGTTGCACTGGGTATTTTCTTATTGCTTGTTTCCTATTTATACAACCGATTCAAGGATAGATTTGATTGGAATGATGAAAGTGGTTCCAACTAAAAAACCCTCCAATTAATGTTTGAACGGCCGATTTTCTTGATTGAAATAGGCCGATTTTCCATTTTATTTCATCTAAATTTGTAGCGTACAGGAACTAACCAAACTTTTCTGAACAACTATACTGATGAATCAAACTATTCGCTGGAGTCTCTTGACTTTATTTTGGCTATTACTGAATCAATCCTACACTTTCGGACAAGGGTGCGAAAACACCGACTTTGAATACGGTAATTTCACGAATTGGGATACTTACACCGGATTTTGTTGCGGAGCTGCAATCAATACTCCTGGTGTTGTCCCGAACCGTCACACCATTATTACCTCTTCTTATCCAGACGCCAATACAAATGGTGTCATCATGAGCATGCCCCCGATTGGAGGCGGGACTTATACGGTGAGATTGGGGAACGACAACGTGGGAAGCGAAGCGGAAAAATTGATTCGTCAATTCATCGTCACTCCTCAAAATCAACTATTCACCTATCAATACGCCTTGGTCCTGGAGGATCCATCGGGACACTCCCCCAATGACAAGCCTAAATTTGAAGTAAAAGTTTACGACCAAAATCAAAACATTATTAACCCACCGGAATGTGGATACTACCAAGTCACTGCAGGACCCGAAACCAGTACTTCAGAATGGGGACAATATGGAACCGTTCGTTACAAAGATTGGTCGACTGTAGGTTTGGATTTGTCCAGTTACATGGGACAACAAATCACCATTCAATTTACAGTTCAAGACTGCGGCTTGGGAGGACATTTTGGATATGCATATTTGGATGCTTCTTGTGGTTACCTTGACATTGAGGTAATTGGGTTTTGTGAAGGGAGTAGTACCGTTACCTTGATCGCTCCTGACGGTTTTGATAGTTACTTTTGGCCTCATTCAAATGAAACAACGCAAACAGTTCAAATACCAACTCCAGATCCAGGAGACAGTATAGAAGTATTGGTTACCAATCAAAGTGGTTGTGCCACAACGGTATTGAAAGTATTTGAAGAATATCCTTTGCCAGTTGTCACTGCAGGGAATGATACCTTGATTTGTGCTGGACAAACCATTCCCATTTGGTCGGATGGAAATCTTGCTGTTGCCAACTACACTTGGTTTGCCAATGGGACACAATTTTCAACGGATCAAAATTTAATGGTTACCCCTTTGGTAACAACCGATTACTCCGTTTTTGTGACCAATAAAAATGGCTGCTATGGAGGCGATTCTTCTGCAACTGTTCATGTAGAAGTTTTAAGCGACTTGGTTTTTGACTTGCAAGATTCCCTGTATGTCTGCAATGGCGATTCGTATCCTTTCTCTAGTCCTATTTCCAACTCCAATTACAATTGGACCTTTGGAGGTTCCACCGTTTCGACGGATAGCAGCTTTAGTTTCACTCCGACCTCTTCTGGTTATTTAACCTTGACCCTCGGAAATGCCGATTGTTCTTTTTCGGACTCTGTCAAAATTGTTGCTCAAAATGATCAACCTATTTATGATACCCTATACGTTCCTTTCTGTGACAATGCCACTTCAGTGATTTTGGAAGGTCCGACGGGCAATTTCAACTATTTGTGGACCACCAATGAAACAACCGTGAATATCAACGTGCCTGCAACCGATTCTACTGAGTTCACGGTAAGCTTTGAAACACCCATTGGTTGTACCGATTCGATGCATTATGTTTTGGACCTGCAAGAACCGCCTACTCCAACTATTAGCACACCATTTGATTCGGTTTGTTTGGAACAATATGCCATGTTCTCTGCAACTTCAGTTCCTTCAGGAGCGACGTTCCAATGGTTGAATCTTCAAACTGGTGATACCTATACTGGTTCTACCATCGGTTTTGATGTCAAACAAAACACC
The DNA here is from genome assembly GCA_025210175.1 of Crocinitomicaceae bacterium. Taxonomy (GTDB): domain Bacteria; phylum Bacteroidota; class Bacteroidia; order Flavobacteriales_D; family Crocinitomicaceae; genus UBA2040. The sequence goes on from JAOASF010000189.1 coordinate 19,261, forward strand.
ACTTTAATCGTGCAAGCCTATTCCTCAGGGGGATGTACGGATCCTACTTTGAATGATACGGTTCAACTTTATGTTGATTCTTCGGCTTATTTTCAATTTCCACCCGACTACACCATTTGCGGACCTTATTCGGACACGATTTATGGACCTGCCAATATGGATTCTTATTCCTGGTTTTTGTCGGGTCAAACGGTTTCCAGTTTAGATTACCACATCTCTGATTCTCTTTCGGAGCGATACTATTATTTGACCGTAGAAAAAAACAACTGTTACTACACCGATTTCATTTACATCGATCATTACGATGTTCAAACCTATACCGATGTAAAGTATGCTTGTACAACAGCCACTAACTTGGTGATGGAAGCACCTCAAGGTTATGCGAGTGTTTATTGGGTGGAATTCAACAACAACTTTCCATCAAACAATGCTACACCTATCGCTCATGGGGACATTTACAACATTTACGCTTCAACCAATGATGGCTGTGTAGACACTTTTATTTATGTCATCAATTTTGTAGATCTATCGGTTTTACAACCACTTTCAGACACGACGATTTGTCACGATGGAACGGCTCAATTTACGGCCCAATCCAGTTACACCTATGATACTTACACCTGGACTTCCTCTCCGGCAGGATTCAACGCCACGAGCAAGACCATTTTCGATTCGCCAGGAACCACTACCCAATATACGGTTACCATGACCAATCCTTATAACTGTGTAGCCGCGCCAAACAGCCGTACTGTTTCTGTAGAAGTTGATACGAGTTATGTTATTCCAGACATTCCACCAGTGACGATTTGTCCATGGGATGAAGTTAACATTGATATGACCGGTTATGCTGGTACGATTTCTTGGTCCTACAATGGGCAAAACTACACTGGAAGTACACTAACTTTTAACCCAACCCAATCTGGCATTTTATATGCTACGTCTACAAAAGGAGTCTGCTCTTACTCCACGTCCACGAATATTGATGTTCACCCATCCGACAATTTCGTGATGGATTATGGAAATGTTGCCTTGTGCAATGGAGTTGAAATAGATATGAATTTGAGCCCAGTGACCTATACTGATTTAACATGGTACAACAATGGAGATATCTTGGGCACGACCAATCCGATTAGCTTTACCGGAGATGGCGATGCCTACATTACAGCTACCTTGAAGAATTCAAAAGGGTGTGATGATACGCTCAATTATCTTCTTCAATTTACCCCATTACCCGTAGTTGAGTTAGGTCCTGATCAAGCTCCTTGTGAAATAGAACCCGTTCTTCTACAAGCAAAAACTTCGGCTGGAGTGGTGGATTATGAATGGAATACACTTGAAAACACACCCACCATTTATGCCTATGCAACGGGTTATTATTTTGTAACGGTTACCAATTCCAACGGTTGCGAAAACACGGATTCTGTTCACGTTGAACTGGACTCTCCATCCTACATACGAGATTTGCCGAACGTGTTTACACCGAATGGTGACAATGTAAATGAGGTACTGGAGTTGGATCACAAAAATGTAGTGGATTTCAACCTCCAAATTTTCAATCGCTGGGGTAATTTGCTTTTCGAAACCAATGATCCTGACGATTCATGGGACGGAGACACCAAAGGAAAACCTTCCAATGATGGGGTTTACTTCTATAAAGTTGTATACCAGCTTGACTGTGAAAGTACAGTCTTTGAAAAACAAGGTTTTGTAACCGTAACCCGTTAATCTGTAAGGATTAAAAACTAATTTTCTCTCAAATGATAGGCCCTCTTTTCGGAGGGCTTTTTTGTGTCATTTAAAAAAGAACTCCTATTTTTCATCATCCAAAAACAACCGCATGAAACAATACTTGCTAATCACTTTTTCCTTATTTACTGGTTTTTACAATTTCGCTCAAGACACCTTTTCCATTGTAGCAGTGGATACGGTTACAGGAGAGGTTGGTAGTGCTGGCGCTTCATGTGTGGATCTTATTGCTATTAATTACCCAAGTGATGATTTTCTGGGGCAATTGATTCCTGGAGTTGGCGCTATTAATACGCAAGCCTCTTATAATCCAAGCAATCAGAACACAGCTCGTCAGCGAATGTTGGCTGGTGATACCCCAGATGAGATTATCCAGTATATGATCAATAACGACATACAAGGAACCCCGGGAGTTAGACAATATGGCGTATCGGCCATTATCAATAACGGTGGTCAGAGTGCTGCATTTACTGGGGCAAACACGATGGATTACAAAAACCACATCACTGGACCGAACTATAGCATTCAAGGAAATATTCTTTTGGGACAACAAGTTTTGGATTCGATGGAAGCGCGTTTCAATCGTGAAGAGGGAGATTTGGCGTGTAAACTTATGGCTGCCTTACAAGGAGCAAACATAGTAGGCGCCGATTCTCGATGTGCCTCAAATGGTACCTCTTCCCTATTTGCTTTCGTAAAGGTTTCTCAGCCGACGGATACTTATGGCAATCCTTCTTTCCTAGTCTCTGTTCGAACAAGCGACGGAGCTGGTATTGAACCGATTGATTCACTTCAAACGAAATTCTCACAAGTACACCATTGTGGTTTGGCTAAAACCGAAGACGTACCCGATGCTTCTAAATTACCATACATCTACCCGAACCCGGTTAACAACATATTGAATATTCCTGCCTATCTGTACCAAGAAGAAATGACCTACGAAATCATTTCGATGGATGGTAAGTCGATTCAAACAGGAACAGTAAGTAATCAACGTAAAATTGACACCAGCAAATTGAAGAAAGGCTCCTACCTACTTCGCATCAATAGTCAAAATACACGCTACTCTCTTCCATTCAAGAAAGAGTAAATCGTTTTTCCACAATCCATTTTTTCTGGTTTTGCGTAGATGATTCGTAATTGAATTTACATTCTATTGCTACGCTACAAGATGGTTCTTCTATCTCACCGAAACCGATAATTCAAGATTTGAATTGTGGGGATTTTTCTATTTAACTTATTGATTATCAAATTATTAAATTAAAAATTTTTCAGGAATTTTCAATCCAAAGATTCAACTCCTCCGTAGGTCTCGCAAACAAAAAATTTAATCATGAAAAAATCGGTTATCGCACTAGGTGCAATCGTTCTTATGTCAGCCACTCAATTGTTCGCTCAAGAAACTGTTAACGTTGGTGGTGAAGCTATGTACCCAAAGAAAAACATCGTTGAAAACGCTGTTAACTCAAAAGATCACACCACATTGGTCGCTGCTGTTAAGGCTGCTGGTTTGGTTGAGACGTTACAAACTGCAGGTCCTTTCACAGTTTTTGCTCCTGTAAATGACGCATTCGAAAACCTACCTGAAGGAACAGTTGAGACATTGTTGAAGCCAGAGAACAAAGCTACTTTGACAAAAGTTCTTACATACCACGTAGTTGCTGGAAAAATGGACTTCGCTGCTATTCAAAAGGCTATTAAAGCTGGAAATGGTAAGGCTGTTTTGACAACAGTTTCTGGTGGAAAGTTGACAGCAACAATGAATGGTGCACACAACATTACGTTGACAGACGAGAATGGTAATACAGCAAACATCTCTGTTTACGACGTTTACCAATCTAATGGAGTAATTCACGTTGTAGATAGCGTATTGCTTCCGAAAATGTAATTTTTTCAATTTGTCGTTAATAAGAACACCCTTCGGGGTGTTTTTTTTTGCCCTTAATTATGGAAAAACTGCGCTTTATGCATCCAAATAAAAAAGTTCACATGAAAGCGCAAATACCTACTCCTTGTCACGAAGATTGGAATACCATGACTCCCAATGAACGTGGACGTCACTGCCTATCTTGCCAAAAAACCGTTGTGAATTTCACCAACAAAAGTGATGCAGAAATCAGACAAATTCTTTTTAGCCATAAGGAAGTATGTGCTCGAATGAAGCTCGATCAAATGAATCGTGAATTGATCAAAGATCCATCACCAACAAAAAAATGGTTTCAATGGGGAGCTCTAACCGCTTTTTTAGGATTAAGTTTTCCTACTCTTTCTCAGAAATCAAGCTTCTACGAAAGAGAAAAAAGGATCTGTGTCGTCGGTGATACAAACCAAATTACGCCACCCCTTGCCGCGTCAGAAGCACCACTAGTTGAGGTACCAAAAGATACAGTTGAACAAAAAGTAGATTCCATACCCGTTTTGGGAGAATTGACTTTTCATATTGTCGACTCGAACCAGCAACCCATCCCTTTCACAAAAGTCATTGTCAGTTTGAACGGAAAAACCTTGTACGGGGCAATAAGTGACTTCGATGGGTATGCGAAAATTAACTTTTCGGAATGTCCGACTGAAGAAGTCGAAGTAAGAATCTCGAATTACGAATACTGCGACACCACTCTTCTCATCGATCCGAGGAGTTTACCTTTCACACAAGAAGTTGTCTTAAAAACCGATATTACACAACTTAGAATGACCGTTGGAATGGTTATAACCGTTCCTCCGCACCCCATGCTCCACAAAGCCAGCATTCCTTTCCGAAGAGTCTACTATGGCGCTCGCGATCGATTTTATAGAAATCAGCATTGAAGTTGTAAGTTAACGCAAGGGTAAGATTCCGATTATTTCACCGTTAGATTCGGATGATAACTTGCCATATGAAAATTAACATTCCTGAACCATGTTCCCAATCTTGGAGTCAAATGATTCCAAATAAAACAGGAAGACACTGTTTGTCTTGTCAAAAAACAGTTATCGATTTTACGAACAAGAGTGATCGTGAGATTCGAGACATATTGCGCAAAAACTCGAATGCTTGTGGACGTTTTAACGAAAGCCAACTCAACCGCAGGCTAGAAAAGAATCCAACATCATCACAGAAATGGTTTCATTATGGTGCAATTGCAACCTTCATGGGATTTAGCCTTCAATCTTTCTCACAAAAATCAAGTTATTACGAATGGGAAAACCGCATTTGTGTTTTAGGTGATACAACTTCAATAAAACATGATACATCTCAAATAAACCACCCTAAAACAAATAATAACAATAAAGAAATCGTTCAATTTAAAATAGTCAATGAAGATAAAACGCCAATTTTTGACGTTCTAGTTCTAATACTAAACCAAGACAGTACAGTTGCTCGTGGTTATAAATCAAATTTTGATGGGGAAGTTCAAATCAATATTCAAGAATTACAAAAAGTCGGTGAGTCTGCAGTTATTCAATTTCGAGCAAGCGGCTACTATGAATTACAAAACTATCTCTGGGAAAATATACCTCAACCGCACCCTGTAGAAATAATCATGTCCAAATACACTTTCCTAACAAGTGGGATCATTGGGCTTGTTGGTTATAAAAAGCCAACCATCAAACAAAGACTTACCAAGCCATTCCGAAGAACCTATCGTTTTATTAAAAACGGTTTTTACAGAGGATATTAAACTTATATCAAACATCAGGTCACAAAAAAAGCCCCAAAAAGGGGCTTCATCGTATTTTATTTTTGCTTATTGATTCGCTAAGATCAAATTAGCATTTTCGATGAATTTAACTTCTTCCTTACCTGGAGTTGCATCACCTGGGTAACCCAACGAACCTAGGTTACGAATTTGATAATTTCCAGGAGCCTCTTTGTTTTCATCCAAGAAAATCAAGAAAATCGTTGGATAACCAGCTGGACGAAGTGCATTTTTCAAACTTGCGTTTTGTTGCGCCAATTCCTCTGGTAATTGTTTTTTACGCGGAAAATCCAATTCTACTAGAACTACATTCTCTTTTGCCCATTTCACGAAATCTTCTTTCGCAAAAATATTGGCTTGCATTCTTTTACACCAGATACACCAGTCGCTACCTGTAAAAAAAGCAAAGATCGGTTTACCTGTTGATTCGGAAACTTGACGAGCTTCCATCATGTTGGTGTACCAAGTCAATTCGCTTTTGTCTTCTTGTGCAAAGTTTTGGAAACCAAGGAATAGTATAAATGATAGTGCAAAAAGTGCTTTCATGTTTTTAATCTTTTGACCAAGTTATCGAAAATATCGTGCCAATCCCGCCCGAACCCTTCGTAAATACTGGAATCCTAACTTGATCAAAAAGTATGACTCATTATGATTTTTTAATAGTTATACTTGCGCCATCAAACAAATACATTACTATGGAAAACCAGGAAAACAACCTACAAATTACCGAGTCCATCAAGGAATCTTTTTTCGATATCTCTAAATGGGCCAACTTTTTATCCATCTTGGGATATATCATGTTGTGCTTCATGTTACTGACCACCGTTGGTTTATTTCTATCCGGACTTTCAGACGACGCACCTATGGTGGGCGAAGGAGTGGTAAGATCTACAAGCCAAGGCAGCAGCACTACATTTCCGATTAACCCAATTGTGATGGGCATAATTTATCTCGGTTTTACCGTGGTTTATTATTTCCCCATTCGTTATTTGAGAGGATTCGCTACTCAAATTAAAAACGCAATGCTCAACGGGTTTCAAGGTGATTTCGAGTCAGCTATAAAAAGCCTAAGCTCGCACTATAAATTCTTGGGAATCATGACCATTGTTTCAATCGCAGTAGGAATTATCATGTTCTTCATTGCTATCAGTTTTGCAGCAGGCATGAAGGTTTAACAGAAAATTTTTTTAAAAAAGAAAAAGCGTCTCGGCTAAGCCAAGACGCTTTTTTCATGTAGCAAAGTCTTAAATCAAATACTACTCTTGGATCACACGGAAGTGACGTGTTTCACCTTTATCGTTAATGATTTCTACAATGTATGTTCCTGGCTTGTAGTTCAGGTTCATGGAAACCAACGACAGGTTGTACACTCGTTTTTGATCCAACAACTGACCCAATTCTGAGTAAATACGAACATTTGCCTCTTGGTATACTTTTCCAAAATCAATGTGCAAACGATCCTTTGCCGGGTTCGGATAAACACGCATTGGTACTTCGTCCAACACTTCCAATCCAGCTCTCGTAAAGTTGTAACAAGCTGATGTATCCGAACAATCGCCCGTAGTCAAAACCAAAGCGTAATGTCCATTTTCGGTCGGCAAGAATTGACGATCTGTCCCCAACCAAATTCCTTGGTAGTTATTATCACAATCCACCCATTTGTAACTGTCACCCGTTGATCCCGAAACCAAGAATCCGTTTACATAGCTTACTGTTGCCTCTACTCCACCGTAAGTGAAATCCAAAACAACTACTGAGTCACATCCATTTGCTGCACCTCCAACGAAGTTGTAAATAGCAGTGTTGTTGCTTTCTGTATAGGTAATTCCATCCACCCAAGTCAAAGGCTCACAAGATGAACGTACGTCCGTGTAAACTACATTACATGAAGGAGTAACAGTAAACTCAAATGTATCTGCAATACAGTCTTTTCCGTCGTTCACAATGAACGTTGTATCTGTTGTTGGGTACACGATGAACTCTTTGTTCGTTTGACCTGAAGTCCAGTTGTAATCTCCGATGTATGAAGCCTCAACCAATACAGGATTAGATTCCGGTACATTCACAGTCACTTTTTTATTCACATCCTTCATGATGGTAAAGTAATCACGAATCACTCCGTCTGCACAAACCCATCTCGCATCCAAACGATTCCCTTCGATTTCAAAAGTCAAAGATCCTCCATTGTCCACATCCGAAAAATGCATCGCGTCGTGAGGGTAAGTTGCTGCTGAACCTCCCAACTGACCAGCTGAACCAGCAACGATATAAACTGTTCCATCGTGGTTGTCTTCTGACTTGATATAAGGACAAGAATCCGTCGAACCATCGTAGTTGGCACTTGACGTACTCAAGTGATGTTGAGCTGCGTCGAAGGTAGACTCCATTCCGTAGTGACCTTTCATCAATTTACTTCTCTCATAAGAGTGTGAGTGACCACATAAGACCAAATCAACTCCATAACGCTCCAAAATCTGGATAAAGTTCGCACGGATATCTGCCAATTCTGTTTCAGCATCCGAGTTGTGCGACCCCATTGTAAATGGAGGGTGATGCCAGTAAGCGATCGTCCATTTTTGCGTATTCGCCTCCAAATCTTGTTTGATCCACTGAACCTGTGGCCCAAGTGTATCGTACAATCGGTACTGATTTTCTTCAATCCCATACGAATCCAAGGACATGAAATGAATGTTTCCATAATCGTAGGAGTAAAAAGCTTCAGTTCCAGAAGGAACTCCTCCCGCTTCTCCGTTGGCTGGCAAGGTGAAAATATCGAAGTAGGGAACGTTCTTTGAAATTTGATTCAAGGGCAAGTTGTTGTAATCGTGATTACCCGTTGCTGGCCACAAGGGCATGTGACGCATTTCATCTTGATATATCTCGAAGAAGTTCGTTTGGAATTCTGAATCAAATCCAAAATTGTAAGCATTATCTCCCAAGGTCAGCCAAACATTGGTTTCTTTTCCGTTCATGAATTCGTTGTACTGATCACGAACATTTTTCTGGTTTGTCGAATTGTTACCACAGTCACCAATAACCCAAACAGTCGTTTTCTTTTCCGTTCCGATGATTGGCGATGTAATGAAGTAATAATTCGTATCCTCTCCAGCCAAAGTTGTTCCAATAGAACCGATTGAATAGAAGTACTTCGTGTCTGGCTCCAAACCTGACAATTGAACTTCGTGATCCGTTGCTGTACCTGGCGTAAAAGCCGTAAATTCAAGGTTGTAAGCATCGTATCCATACTTCACAACAGAACCGGAAGCAACATCAGTTCTCCATTTCACAACAATACTATTTGAAGTTGCTACCTGCAAATAAGGACCTCTTTCCAAAACTCCCGCTGGAGCCGGAATCAACTTCACCAATTCCAAATCAAAACTCACATCTTCATCAGCAGCAGATGACGTGTGCAATTCCACTGCCAATACATTGTCCAAACCAATATTCGGCAAAGTAACATAGATTGAATCCAACCACTCATTTCCATCATCTGTACATTCTGATGAAGCAAAAGTGTTGTAAGTAGGCACACCTGACGGCATGTTGTTACGGAAGATTTCAACTCCATTCAAATAAATAACAACACCGTCATCGCGACGAACGCGTAAAACGTAATCTCCATTCGCATCCAATTGCGTTTGTGTCAATGAGAAGTCCTTACGGAAATAGTAAGTCGGGTATTTGTTGCTCGCAGAAAGTCCATAAAACAATGGTGTTGTCTCGTCTCCATCTCCAAAACCGAACTCAGCTTGACCTGGAAGCCAAAGTGCGTCGTTAAATCCAGGAGCTGTCCATGCAGTTCCCAAGTCTTGACCTGTGGCATTGTAGCGCCAAGTGTCTCCTTCGTCAATCAAACTTACCTGCGCGAAAAGGCCGCTTGAAAAGGCAAGTAGAAAAAGAATAGTTAGTGATTTGTTCATAAATCTATATTGTGATTTGTTAGTATTGGCCTCCCCATTTTCGCTCATTCCAAACAGAGGACTCACCGAAAGATGGCAGGGCAAAGGGTTCAATAATTAAGCTTTTGTAATCGGTCAAACTCTTCATAAAGGCAACGAGTTGACGTTTTTCTGTTTCGTTCAATTGCAAAGAATCAAAAGGCAAGGTTTGGTTTTCGACTGGCAGTCCCATGCCGGCTCCTCCTCCTTTGTGGTAAAAATCAACCACTTCCTCAAGAGTTGTAAATACACCATTGTGCATGTACGGGCCTGTAACCTCCACATTCCGAACCGTTGGCGTTTTAAAGGCTCCGTAAAAAGTTTCTTGTCGAATCAATTTACCGCGCCCCTTGTCTGTATCTAGTTCCGTTCCTTCTTTGTTGCTCGGCACTCCCAAGACTTCAAATTCTGATTCTTTATAAAGCGGTGGAACCGATCCATTGAATAATGGGAAGAAATGGCAGGTACCACACAAAGCTTTTCCCTCGAAAAGATTAAACCCTGCCTTTTCATCTGCATTTAGAGCTTTTTTGTTTCCCTTGAGATATTGATCAAAACGACTATTCATCCCAATGAGGGTTTTCTGGAATTCGGTCAATGCTTTTTGAATGGCGTATTCGCTAATTTGTTGATCGCGCTTGATCTTAAATGCTTGGTTGAATTTTTCTTGATAGGTCGGATTAGAACGCAAACGATCGATGGCCTCACGGATATCGAAGTTCATCTCGTTTTTATTGTGAATCACATCCAAGGCTTGCTGTTCCAATTGATACGCTCTTCCATCCCAGAAGAAAGCACGTTGAAAAAAGACATTGACCAACGATGGTGCGTTTCGACCTAGACTCTGTTCGCCATCAAAATGCGTACTTGTTGCCTTGTTCTCACTATAGCCCAATCCTCCTTGATGACAACTTGCGCAAGCGCGCTGACCATTTCCGGATAAAATAGGATCAAAAAACAATAGTTTACCCAATTCAGCTTGCGCCTCCAGGTTCAACGTATCGTTGTAATACATCGAGAAATATCGCTTGTTGAAGGTTTCAACGGAAAACGGCATTGCCTCTTGTTGAAAAACCAAAGCACGCTTTTCCTTGCCGTTATGAGGTGCTAAAAATGGCTTGATTTCTTCTAGTTTTTGAATCAGTGGTTGGGCATGTAAAGTGATAAAATCCAATCGATTGAAGGTCTCGAAGTCCGTATCCTTCGCCAAAAATTTCTTTGCGTTTTCGATTAATTTGTTGAGTTGTTTTCGATCCTTCTTGGTCAGAGAAAAATGACGCGTAAATCGCTGAAAACCATCCAACACCCAAATGGCTTCTTGGACATTGTTTTGAAAATAAGTAGCATCAATTCCAGCAATGTTTAACGAAACAACACGGTACACCTCCAATTGCATCAATTCGATCAACAACGAAGGTTCCAATTTCATGGTCACGTAATACAACTTTAGGTGTTGCATCAATTGGGCCAGTTGTTGACATTCGACGCGAAACGCTTCGGTTCCAACCTCTTCGTTCACAATCATTTCTTCAATGACCTGAAAACCTTTTGGAGCTAAAATTTTGGGACCTTCTTCATCGTTCATCTTTGGAACAAGAGCTCCATTGATACGATATCTACTTTCTTTTGGGGATATATGCTCGATTAAAAACTCGAGGTGTTTGAAGTATTCGCGAGCCTTCAAAAAGTGAGAACGTGCAGCGCTTTCACCCGTGCTTTGTTTCACCTCCTTAAGTGCGAATTCTAATCCATCAAATTCTTTAACCAATTGAGTTTGCAGCGGCGCTAATTGCATCAATTCATTCTCCTGATGCCAACTTTGCAAAAAGAGGATCAATGATAAAGGAACAGCGAACAATGCGATTTTTCTCATGGTTGGTTTTGACGCGGCAAAGGTACGGTGAGCTCAAGGCGAAAATCGAGGGAAAAGCGTTATGTATTTGCTATTCTTTTGTTGGCTGAAAATAACTTGAATGTTAACGGAAAATGAAACAAGGCCCGTTTTGCTCTTAGAATCTTGAGTAGGCCAATGGAGGTATAAAACCCTTTGAAAAAAGCAAACACACTCTAAACACTTTCTTCTGCTAACTTTGAAAAATCACAGTTCTGCAGTTCATGACAATCTACTCTAGCCGGCGCCTTGCTATCTTGGTCATCTTTATTCCATTAGCACTCATTCTTTTTTTCATTGGATTAGGAACGAAAGAAACTATACCGTATGGCATCTCTTGTCTTTTCCTAATCATCTCATTCGTTGCTTATCTCCTATCGAGACGAACGGAAATTCGACTTGAAACAGACCAACTGACCATCTCTGTACTTGATTTTAAAAACCAGGTTGTTGAGCAAGAATCAATACTCATAAACGATATACAATACGCGGCATTCGATGATGTAGAAAAAATAAACACTGATCAGTTATACCGAAATTTTCTATGGGAATTGATGTTTCCTTCTGGAAACTGTTATTTCATTGTGCAGACAAGCGACAAACGTTTTCGGTTTATTTTTAATGGAAACGATACAGCCGTAAAAGAACTAATCGAAAAGCTGCCCAATAAAATCCCTTTTGCGAATCAATAAGCATAATCCTCAAGCTTTCATTACCTTCATATCAAACAAAATTTCAGATGATCAAAGTCAGTTACACCGTTCAAATAAATGCTCCTGTAGCTCAAGTCTACGACCGAATGTTGGGGCTAAGCGATATTTCAACGTATGAAAGTTGGACCAAGCTCTTCAATCCTACCTCCAGCTGGGAAGGAAGTTGGGACAAGGGAAGTAAAATATATTTCATCGGCTTTGACGACAAGGGAAACAAAGGAGGTATGGTCTCTGAAATTGCGGAAAACAAGCCATGTGAATTCGTTTCCATTCGACACATCGGCATGCTGCAAGACGGAAAAGAAATCACAACTGGGAAAGAGGTAGAAAGTTGGGCTGGAAGTCTGGAGAATTACACTTTTGAGGTTCAAGGCCATATCACTCAAGTGACGGTTGAATTGGATACCGCTGAAGACTTTGTTAGTCACATGG
>JAOASF010000190.1 GCA_025210175.1 Crocinitomicaceae bacterium
CGGCGTCACCCAGTTCTTCTGCGAAACATACCCCTTCCCACGCTCCTGCACAAATACCCCTTTTCACCAATCCCGAGGTGGGAATGTCGTCTTGCATTTCTTCGCTGAGGGATTCCATGCGTCCAAACAACTTTCCTTGTTCGTATCGCACATTTGAGAGTAGGGTGTTAATTTGGTTGGATTGCCAAGAAACAATGGGCTGCTTTTCGTCAACAAAAATTTGATCCATGCTACTAGTTAAGTTTATTAAGCAATGCGTAACTTCTCTGCAACACAGAAAACCCAGATTCGTTAGGTGAAATAGGGGTTTTTGGTTTGCTCGGGTAGAAAAGTCACGTTAAAGATACGTTTTTGTTAATTAAAATGTTTCACTATTAATTGATTGGTAATCAATCAAATTGAATGGTTGACTATATGGATGACTGGTAGGCATCTTAAAAGTTATCAACAAAAGGAGCTCTGTTAACGTACAACTAACTTCATCGTTTGTTGTTTCGATTGAAGGAAATAAACTCCAGGAGAAACTGTCATTTTTAACATATTTTCCCCAACCGTTAAGTAGAAGTTTTGGATGACTTTTCCCGAGCTGTTTATCAAACGTAGTTCACCCTCTTTTATTGCAGAAATACGCACAACACCATTTGTTGGATTGGGAGAGACTGAAAAACTTGAAATAGATTTTTTTGCCAAACTAGCCGTTGATGGGTTGGGGTGTCTGTATTGGCGGAAAAAATTCCAAATTACCTTCGATTCAGTAATATCGTGAGCGGGTTCATACAGATAGATATGGTCTGCCCCGTTGAATCGCCACAATTCAACTCGTCCATTTTCGTCGCAGTTGTGATAGACAAAGCGATCGATGGTAATGGAATCGTTCGCTACATCGGGAATTCTGATACTGTCTGCTGTTGCGTGACAATTGTGTGCATTTCTCCAAAAGGACATGGTTTCGGGTACGAGGGTTAAACTGGGCAAGGGGTTCTCGTCGTAAGGAACAGTTCCATCGTCGGTACCATGCAGATGAATTACGGGCGTTTGAAAGACCGGTGCAGGCAAGTTGCTGTCTGGCGTGGAAAGTGTGCCAGCCATGGGACCAATAGCTGCAATTCGGTGATTCAATGCCAGTCCAAGTCGGTGCGTCATGATACCGCCCATCGAAAAACCTGTAGCATACACCCTTTCAGGATCACAATTGAATTGAAGTATGTACACGTTGATGAGTTGATTCATGAATTCCACGTCATTGGCGCCAGAACCTAATGCTGTTCCATTGTTCCATGCGGCTTGACCGAATCCGTTATTTAGAGCTTGTGGGTAAAAAACGATGCATCTTGCTGTATAAGCTATTTCGTTGAATCCGGCAGGAGTCATTTGAGCACTTGTTCCTCCGAGTCCATGTAAGACAATAATTAAGGGTAGAGATTCTGTAGCCTGTAAATTGATTGGCAGATATTCGATGTATGCTCGGTTAGCACCTGATACGGAGATCGATTTATTCGTGAGTTGAGCAAAAGAAAAGAGCGTTGTACAAACAAAAAGAATGAGAGTCCAGTAGTTTTTCATTCGATGAAGGTAGGGGAAAAGTGATGAAAAAAAAAGAGGGAAATTTTTCCCTCTTTCTGCTTAATTCTTTTTCTTTTTTCCTTTGTTTTTAGATTTTGCTTCCTTGGCTCTGTTTTGACCAAACTCGCGTCCTTCTAACTCACCTTTGTTTTTTCCGTAGGCATTGCCATTATTTCCTTTGGCCTTTTCTTTTTTGCCAGTGGGTTTATTTTCCTGTTCATTTTGTCCTTCTCCACTTGGTACAGGCTTGGGTTTTGGAGACGGCGCTGAGGTTGGAGGAGTTGGAGCTGTTGGTGGTGCAGGTGGGGGAGTGGGTTTGCCCATTGGCGGTTTTTTTCCTGTGCTACCTTCTTCCTTGGTGGAAGTTTCACCCGGCTTCATTGGCGGTTTTTTCCCAGTTTTATCTTCGGTATTGGTGGAGGTGGTACCCATGGGTTCCTTGGTTCCAGATTGGGGAGCTTCCTCCTTTTTTTCTGTTCCCATAGGTGTTTTTTTACCTTCTTTCTTTGTTTCTTCCGTCTTTTTCTCAGTCTTGTTCGGAACAGTCTGCGCATTGATCACCCCGATAGTCATACAAAATGCGATTGGTACGAGTATTTTTTTCATAATCCTAAAGTATTATTTAAGGAAGGTAGAAATAAAAATTGTGCCATTTTATTTTTAAATCAACTTTCCTTTCTCTAATTTCTACTCATGCTACGACTATTATTGACTGGAAAACTATTGTTTTTTTTGGGCACTAGCTACTCCCAAAATGTACTCGAAAATGGAGCTCAAGAAGCTGCTTTGAGCCATGCTGTTACAGCCCAAAAGGGACTTCATTCATTTTTGTATAATCCAGGAGCCTTTCTTAAAAGTAATCAATTCGCTTTCGGTAGTTCTTATTCTAACTGGTTGGGAGTTAGAGGTTTTGATAACTTATGTGTCGTGGCTCGCTATCCCCACAAAAGAGTTTTGTTTAGCCTTGCTTTACAAGAACAGGGATGGGAACACTTCCGACTATTGCGTACATCAATGGGCATTGCTTACGCTCTCTCGAACAAGATCAATGCAGGAATCTCAGGTAGTAATTTTGCGATGGATTTTAGTGGTCGTTATGGACGTTATTCCATTACTACGGCCAACATCGGTATTCAATATTTGTATACAGAAAAGATTCATTTTGGCGTATCTGTTTTCAATTTGAAAAAAAATAGACCACCTGGCTTTTCACCTAGTTCGGTCGAAAGTCTTTTGAGAGTGGGGTGCGTGACGCAACTTCAAAAGCAACTGAAAGTCCATGCCGATATTTGTGCCCAACCAACTCTTGGAACCTATGTTAGCGTCGCTTGTGCTTACGATATTCGATCCAATTTTCAACTACAATTAGGGCTGAGAACACTGAACAAAAGTTTGAGCTTTGGCTTCTCTTACCGAAAGAATTCATGGAGACTGAGTGTGGCGAGTCAAACGATACAAAGACTCGGTTGGGTTACGCATATTGGAATTGCCAGAGAATGAAGTTCTTGTTTCGATATGGGGTCTTTTTGATGGTTTTCAATCTTTGGGGACAAACCGAGGAAATTGAGAATCAATTAGAAATGAATGCAATGGAAAATTCGGTGGATGAAGAATCGAATATGGAATGGTTGCTCAATTTGGAGTATTATACCAAGCACCCGATTGTATTGGTAAAGAAGAATCTCCCAATTTTGGCCAATTTGAACTTATTGTCACCTATTCAAATCAAGGATTTGGAAGATCATCTGGACTTGCATGGAAAACTCCTGAATTTGTATGAACTTCAAGTTTTGCCTTCATGGAATTTGGAAACGATCCAACAAATATTGCCCTTTGTAAGCGTTTCTGGAGAGGAAATTCAATTTTCAGAATTAGGGTCAGGGCAATGGCAAGTGCTTTCGAGGGTAAATGGTAGTTTTCCTATGAAAAAGGGCTATATCTCCGATGAAAAGGCATATGCAGGAAGTCCTTATAAGCTGCTTGAGCATCTCCGTTATCATAATTATCAACGACTACAGGTCGGACTTACTATGGAAAAAGATCCCGGTGAAAGAATGGCTTGGAATGAACATCAAAAAGGATTTGATTTTGTTGCTGGTTATGTGAGTGTAAAAGGTAATAACCACTTGCAGCGACTTATTTTAGGCGATTATCAAGTTCAATTAGGACAAGGTTTGTTGATGTGGCAGGGAAACAGCTTCGGGAAGTCAACGAATCCTTCTTTGGTTAGTCGTGTTGCTTCTGTTGCGCGTCCTTATACCTCCGCCGATGAAGTGACGAATAGTAGAGGTGGCCTGTGTTCATGGGCAATAAAGGGGGTGGATTTGACGGCGTTTTATTCGAGAAAACGAATGGATGGGACCATAGAGGAAGGAAACGCAATGAGTTGGACTCAAAATGGACTGCATCGAACAAAATCGGAATTGGCAAAAAGAAAAAACTTGGAAGAAGTTCTTTGGGGTGGTTCGGTATCTATTCCATGGAAAAAAATAGATGCTCACTTCAATTTTACAAGTTTTCAATATGATCGAAACCTCCAACTTTCTCAACAGGTTTATCAATTACCTTTTCAGTCCTTTAGCCACCAACTCATGGGGAGTGTAGATTATAGATATGGCTGGAAAAACCTTTTCCTTTTTGGGGAAACAGCTTCTGATCAAACGTTTAAGATTGCGACGACCAATGGTTTCTTATTGGCAATAGGAGAAACGGTATCCATTTCGGGGGTGCAACGTTTTTTTGGAGAAGGATATTTTTCAAACCATGCTTCTGCTTTGGGTCGTGTAACCAATTACAGTCAGGAACAAGGTTCCTTCTTCGTTTTTAACTATCAGCCGTCTCGAACCACCAAACTTTCGGCATATGCGGATTATTATCGCGTAGATTGGTTGCGTTACTTGGTAAACGGGCCAAGTGTTGGTTCTGATTACATGCTGGAGGGGGAACGCGCGCTTTCAAAAGAGGTGAGTTTGAAATTGAGGTACAGGCTTCGCTCCAAACTTGCCAATTCTCGAATGGAAGAAGAGGGAATTAAGGAGTTAGAAGATGGAAGGCAAAAATGGCTTCGGTGCGAAATTAGTTGGCGAATTAGTGAAAATGTTAGCCTGCGATCTAGGTGGGAACAAACCATGGTGAATCGCCTGTCCAATAAAGAGGAGAAGGGTAGTTTACTCTATACGGATTTGGTTTTGAAACCGAAATATCAACGCTGGAATGTCACCTTTCGTTACGCAATTTTTTCGACCGATTCTTATGATTCCAGGTTGTATGCGTATGAAGCCAATGCCTTGTATGTCTACTCAGTTCCAGCCTATTTTTACAGAGGAAGCCGTTTTTATTGTGTCGCCAAAGTACCATTGTTGAAAGGCGTTGATCTGTGGTTGCGTTATGCGCACACCAACTACCGAAACAGAGATGTAATTAGTTCGGGCAATGAGGAAATTAATGGGAACCAAAAGCACGAGTGGTTGATTCAAGTGCGTTGGAAAATAGCCTAATCGAAATCGAGATGAAATGCAGAGCGCAAACTGTGTAGATTCGGGTATTTACGTGCTAAGGCAGTGAACTGGTCTTTAGGAGTTAGATAACGCTCATCTTCCTCCATATTTTCGGCTAGTTTCCAATCAATTTGAATGCCGTAGTTCTTTAAGTTTTCTCTTAGGAAATCTATCAATTCCTGTTGAACACGTTGCAAAGCTCCTTCTTGCGCAATGTTGTCAATTTCGTGTAAAATGGTCGTTTTTTCGCCCAGCACAGGGTCGCGTTTGATAAGGGCATGGTAAACAGAATCTTTTCCTAAATCCCGCATCTTGTAGGCAAACTGTTTCCATAACATTTTGAGTTGATCGGTGGAGAATGATTCGTAGGGTAAGTTTTCAGGAGCCAAAGATTGTTGTTTTTCCTTTTGCTCTTGATAAAGCTCGTTGATACTTAAGTTTTGCGTATTCAGTTTGCCAGTTGGAACACGAAGCACCTTGGGCGGTGGAGGTGTAATTGGTGGGCGAGATGTAGGGATATTCGGCTTGGGAGTTGGCTTTGGAGCAGCATCACGTAGATTCTGTCCGGCAAAAGGAAGGATGTCAACTGGATCCGTTAGGGATTTTTTTTTTCCATCTCCTTTTTCAAGGAACAAAGTTGCATGAGGGTAAACTCAATGAGTAAGCGTTGGTTCTTCGCTCCTTTGTATTCCACGTCTGCCTTCGACAAAATAGCCAGAGCTCGCAAAATGATGTGATGATCAATTGCCTTGGCTTGTTCAATGTATCTATTTTGAACACTTTCTGCAACCTCCAATAATTGCGCCGTACGGATATCTTTACAAACCAATAAGTTTCTGAAATGATCCGCAAGACCGACGATGAAATTGTGACCGTCAAACCCCTTTTCTACAATATCGTTGTATAGCAAAAGGGAGGAAGGAATGTCCTCTTTTTGAGCAAAATCAACCAAGCGGAAGAAATAGTCGTAATCCAATACGCTCAAATTGTCGAGAACGTGCTGCAGAGTGATATTGTTTCCAGCAAAGGTGACAATTTGGTCGAAGATCGAAAGCGCATCTCGTAGCGCGCCATCTGCCTTTTGTGCAATCATGTGCAAGGCCTCCTGGTCAGCGCTTATTTCTTCTTTTACAGCAATATTGGCCAAATGGTTGGCAATGTCCGCAACCTTGATTCTGTTGAAGTCAAATATTTGACAACGAGAAAGTATGGTTGGAATAATTTTGTGTTTCTCCGTTGTAGCCAAGATGAAAATGGCATACTTCGGTGGCTCCTCTAATGTTTTCAAAAAAGCATTGAAAGCGGAGGAACTCAGCATGTGAACCTCGTCAATGATATAGACCTTATAGCTTCCCAACTGTGGAGGAATGCGAACCTGATCTATCAGGGTGCGAATGTCTTCAACTGAGTTGTTGGAAGCTGCATCCAACTCATAAATATTCAAGGAAGCTCCAGAGTTGAAAGAGGTACAAGATTCACACTGCTCACAGGCTTCTACTTGTTCGCTTCGGTTTGAACAGTTGATCGTTTTCGCCAAAATACGAGCAGTGGTCGTTTTCCCAACCCCTCGCGATCCACAAAATAGAAAAGCTTGGGCAAGGTGATCATTTTTTATCGCACTGCGCAGGGTGGTGGTAATAGACGATTGACCAACGACTGTGTCGAAGGTTTGGGGTCTATATTTTCTGGCCGAAACGATGTAGTCACTCATACGCGACAAATATAAACAAATGCCCTGTAGATTGGCGATGTGGTTGATGAATCGTGAAAAATGTTGATAACTAATCGTTGATAATTCAGTCCGGAATTGGGCAGGTATAAAAACGTTATTCCAATTGGAATTGGGTACCTTTGTCGCATGTACTTGTCCACATTGCAATTGATCAATTTTAAGAACTACGAGGAGGCGGAAATTTCGCTTTCGTCGCAAATCAATTGTTTTTCAGGAAGAAACGGTTCTGGCAAAACCAATGTGTTGGACGCCGTTCATTATCTTTCGATGTGCAAGTCGTATCTGAATCCGGTAGACAAGCAAAATATTCGTTTCGATCAACCCTTCTTCATTCTTCAAGGAAATTTTCAGTTGGCCAGTAAGGAAGTACAAATTCATTGTTCGGTGAAGCAAGGTGCTAAAAAATTGGTCAAGAGAAACCGAAAGGAATACGAGAAATTGGCTGATCACATCGGACAGTTTCCTTGCGTGATGATTTCACCTTATGATCGAAACCTCATTACCGAAGGAAGTGAACTTCGAAGAAAATGGATGGATGGGATTATTTCTCAGTTCAACAAGGGATACTTGGACGATCTTCAGAAATACGCCAAAGTCCTTGAACAGAGAAATGCCTTGCTGAAAAACATGTACGAACATGGACTTTTTGATCGAGAGTCGATAGAAGTATGGGATCATCAACTCAAGGAGTATGGTTCGAGGATATACAAGCAGCGAAAGGATTTTTTGCAGGAGTTTATTCCGGTTTTTCAGCGTTTGTATTCCTTCATTGGTGAAGAAAGTGAAGAAATTGGTTTGACCTACAAGTCTCAATTGAACGACCTGAGCTTCGATGAAATTCTGGAGCAAAATCGAAAGAGAGATGCTTACGCGCAGTATACGAATGGAGGAACGCATCGAGATGATTTGGTTTTCGTGATCAAGGGACATCCTGTGAAAAAATTTGGGTCTCAAGGTCAACAAAAGTCCTATCTCATAGCCCTTCGTTTGGCTCAGTTTGAATGGTTGAAGGGGCACTTAGAGGTGAAACCCATATTGCTTCTCGACGATATTTTTGACAAGCTTGATGAACGAAGAGTGGAAAAGCTAATGCAATTGGTTTCTGATTCAAATTTTGGTCAGGTACTGGTAACCGACACCAATCAAGAACGCTTGGCGGATATTTTTAAAACCTTGGATTCTGAAATCAAGTACTTCCGAGTTGAGAATGGAACAGTGGAAGAAGAAATACCAACTGTAGCATGAAAAGAATAGACAACGAAGCTCCCCTGAAAGATTTGATTGACAAATTCATGAAAGCCTACAACCTCGATGGCCGAATGAAGGAAATGAATATTCGTAACAATTGGGAAGAGATTGTGGGACCTGCAATTTTTCGAAGAACAGAAAGTGTTCAATTTAACGGTTCGGTATTATTGCTCAAGGTAAAATCCTCAGTCATGCGACAGGAACTAATGTTGATCAAAACAGAGCTAATAGCCAAGATCAATGAATATGCAAAAGAGGAACTGGTTACCGACGTTTGGATATCCTAATCTTCATCGAAAAGTTCTTCCCAAGATTTTGGTCTTAAGAAACCCTTCCATTCAAATCCAGGTACTCTTGATTCACCTTCGTTGATTTGATTCATCGGGTAAAACTTACCATCGGGTTCTTCCTTGTAAACAACACCCACAATTTCCCCAGAATCCAAGTAAACGGTCAATTTTGAAGCGTAAAGCCGATTCATTCCCGTTCGCTTAATAACCACGGCTGTATCCGTGTTTTCGGTAGATTCCGGAAAGTAGATGGTTTGAGCATTGTTATCAATATCCGCTCTTTTTACTTCGTTTTTGTCATCGAAATAGGCTGTCATGAACTTGCCTGCAAGTTGATTGTAATAGGTGCCTGTATCCAAGCGAAACAAAGCGGTGGCATTGCGAAACAATTGCGCTTTTTCAATCAATGAGTCGTTCAGGTAAAGTCGAATGGTGTCTCCCTTGAGTTCACCCTTGCTCGACCACAAAATGGGCTCGCGGAACATTTCCATTTTTTTATCGGCTTTCGAGTAGGTCAAACTATCACACCTTCCTTGCATGTCCTTTTGAAAGATTCGAACCCCAAAGTAGGCCTTTATTCCACTTACTTTGTTTAAGGAATCAAGAGTAGTGAATAGGGTGTCGGCATGAATAAAAAGGCTGTCTTTTTCTTGTATGGCCAGGGCATGCCCCGTAAGATAGGTCAACTGAATACTGTCATTTTTGTAGAGATAATCTCCGCGCAACGCAAATCGTTCAACCGTATCGTTCACATATACATTCCCTTTGCCGATGTACTGTTTGGTTTTTGGTTGATACAACAGGGTGTCGCCTTCAATGGTTTGCGTCTCCTTTTCTATGCAAGCATTTTCGAATAATTCGGCTTCCTCCGTTTGGGTATTGTAATATCCTTTGTTGCAAAAAATAAAGGTAGAATCGGTTTCGATACGGGTATAGCCACCAAAACTTAATATATTTTTGAGATAGGAAAATTGCAAGGTATCCGATGAAAGCAACAAGTCTTCACCGCGATATTCCACGTTTTTCTTAAAGAAAAAGTCCTTTTTTTCGGGGTAAAAATATCCAACTACACTGGTGAGTGTTTCTTTTCCGTCGATACTTTCCACCTTACCTCCATGACGGTAAGTTGCCCGGTCGAGGCGGGTATTGTATTCCAAGGAATCGGTGGTGAGCTTATACTCTTGATCGCGGGCTCGAACGTGTCCAAAAAGAAATCCTATTTCTGTATTCCCATCAAACCAGAGGGAGTCGGCAAACAAGTTGGTAAAGGCCCCTTTTCGAATGTGGACGTGACCATAGGCCCGCATTTTATTTCGTTTCTGATAGAACACTGCACTATCGCAAAAAAGGGTGTTTTCGCCGTAGACAAACTGTACGTTGCCCGTGAGGATGCACACATCTTTTGCTTGGTTGCATTGGATGTCGCTCGGTCCTTCCAATAACTCCAAATATTCTTGTGCACTTGCCAAGTTTGTGCACAAAAAAATTGCGCTCAAAAAAAGCGCAATTTGTTGAATATGTGCAAATTGCTTCAAATTATTTTGTCTGAAGTGTTTGTACTCGATCAGGTCCAACAGAAACAACTGTAATAGGAGTTTCCAATTTTTCTTCCAGGTACGAAACATAGTTTTTCAATTCTGCCGGTGCTTCTGCCCAAGAGCTTAATCCCGTCAAATCGCAATTCCATCCAGGAACACTTTCGTATACCGGTTGAACGTCCAAATTGTTGATATCGTATGGAAGGTAATCCATTTTTTCTCCATCTACGATGTAGTGCGTACACACCTTGATCTCGTCGAAAATACTCAAAACGTCTGCTTTCATCATGGAAAGTTCTGTTACTCCATTGATCATGATGGCGTATTTCAATGCTGGTAAATCGATCCATCCGCATCGTCTTTCGCGACCAGTAGTGGCGCCAAATTCATTTCCTTCCTTGCGAATTGCTTGACCTACTTCGTTCATTAATTCAGTAGGGAAAGGACCGCTACCTACACGTGTACAGTAGGCCTTGAAAATTCCGATTACTTCACCAATAGATCGAGGTGAAATACCTAAACCTGTACAAGTACCTGCAGTAACCGTATTGGAGGATGTTACAAAGGGGTAGGTTCCAAAGTCGATGTCCAACATCGTTCCTTGTGCTCCTTCGGCCAATACCTTTTTGCCTGCTTTTTGAGCCTCGTACATGAATTGCTCGCTATCCACGGCAGTTAGGTTTCTCAAGACCTCGATTCCTTCGAACCAAGGTCCTTCCAATTCTGCTAAGTTGTAAGTAAAACCTTCGTAGTGAGCCAACATTCCAATGTGCTTTTCTACTAGGTGATTGTATTTTTCTTTGAAGTTTGGCAAGAAGATATCGCCTACACGCAATCCGTTTCTTCCTGTTTTATCCATGTAAGTAGGACCAATACCCTTCAAGGTTGAACCAATTTTGTTGTGACCCTTCGCGTGTTCAGAAGCTGCATCAAGCAAGCGGTGCGTTGGAAGAATCAAGTGTGCCTTTTTCGACAAGGCCAAGCGCTCTTTCAAATTGATATTGAAAGGAGCTAATTTTTCCAATTCTTTTTGAAAAATGACTGGGTCAATAACAACTCCGTTACCAATTAGATTTAAAACTCCAGGTCTAAAAATTCCAGAAGGAATGGTGTGAAGAACGTGTTTGATTCCTTCAAACTCCAAGGTGTGACCAGCGTTTGGACCACCTTGAAAACGAGCGATGATGTCGTAGTTGGGTGTTAAAACGTCTACAATTTTACCTTTTCCTTCGTCTCCCCATTGAAGACCTAACAATACATCTACTTTGGTCATGTGTTGTGTTTTTTTAAAAATGTCTCTGCCTCTTGATTGGAGTCAAAAACGTTGAATATTTCCTTCGTTTTGGTTATTTCAAAAATCTTCGAAAGTTCTTTGTTTACTGCTGTTATGCACGTGTCACCACCGTTTGTTCTACTCTTGGTGAGGGTTCGAATAAAAACGTTGATGCCAGTTGAGTTACAGTGCGTAAGATCAGACAAATCAAAAATGATGTGGTAATTACCAGCCTGAATTTCTTGGTCGATTTTATCGTGTAGGCGTATAGCTTCTTGTTCGTCCAACAATTTGCCGCTCAAATGAAAAATCACTGAACCCACTTGTTCTGTTGTTTTGACCGTGAAATTCATATCACTTACTCTGTTTTGTCTTTTTTCTTAACTCCGTAGAAATACAAAGAGTGGTGTTGAATTTCAATATCAAAAATCTCCTCGATAGTTGATTTAATGGTTTGAATCCTCGGATCACAAAATTCTAATACTTCACCAGAATCGGTAAGAATAACATGGTCGTGCTGTTTATTACCGTGCGCTTTTTCGAATTGTGAGTTGGAGGTACCAAACTGATGGCGTCTTACCAAGTTACAAGCCAATAACAAATCGATGGTATTGTAAAGGGTTGCTCTCGAAACACGATAGTTGTGATTCTTCATCTTGAAGTACAGTGATTCAATATCGAAATGTCCTTCGTAATCGTAAATTTCTGAGAGTATGGCGAAGCGTTCCGGTGTTTTCCGGTGTCCATTTTGCTCGAGATAAGCAGAAAAGATGTTCTTTACTTTCGCCTGTAAATCTTGATTAGACATGCTCAAAATTCAAAGGGCAAAATTAGTGATTAAATTGATACTTGCTTCTTAGAAGTGTGAAACAATTGGCAATGTTCGCAAAAAATCAATTTTTAAAAGAAAATGGGGTGGGGCAAAGAAGCAAAAAGCCGACTTTGGGGTCGGCTTTAAAATTAGTTTAGTTTGCTCTGTAAGTTTCTCCAGCCTCCTCCGTTGGTGACTTTGTAACCCTTTGCTTTCAACATTGATTTGGCCTGTCCACTTCGCATGCCAGAGGCACAGCAAGTGATGACCGGTTTGGCCTTGTCGATTTTACCCATCTGTGCTGTGATCATTTGCAAAGGGATATTTTTTGACCCCTTGATGTGGCCGGAGTTGAACTCTCCTGGCGTACGGACGTCGATTATCTGGGCGCCGTTCTTCACCCATTCCTTCAAATTGACTTGCTCTTTCGATCCGAAAAGATTTTTTAAGAATCCCATATTAGTGACTCATTTGAAAGTTAACATCCAACCAGCTACCTCCGTTTTCGCAACGCACACCATTGGCTTGCAAAAAAGCCGTGGCTTGACCACTTCGGTTACCACTGGCGCAACACAAAACAATGGGCTGTTCCATGTTTTTAATTTCTTCGATTTTGTTCGGCACTTCCTGTAATGGGATGTTGATACTTCCCGAAACGTGACCTCCCATGTACTCACCGTATGAACGAACGTCTATAATTGTTTTCATCTCTTTTTTTTACAAAGTTGAGAATCCTCGTTTCCTTATCTTGTCACTTATGTTACAAAGGACTATTGTGGCTGGAGAAATTGGGGTCGAAGTTTTATTTGATTGCGATAGAGCAGCACCTGACCATCGTTTTCCAATTTCTTAAGAAGTCGTGAAATAACCACTCGTGAAGTTGCCAATTCTTGAGCAATTTGTTCGTGTGAATGATTGATCAAACTCGATTGGGTTGCTTTGGCCTTCATTCGAAGGTAATTGGCCAAACGTTCGTCCAATTTTTGAAAGGCGATTTGGTCGATGGTTCTGAGCATCTCATTGAAGCGAAGCTTGATCGTTTTCATTGCAAAGCTTTTCCAAGTTGGATATTTCATCATCCAACTGTCCATCAATTCATTGGGAATGGCAATGAAATCCGTTTGTTCTTCAGCCACAGCTCTAATCTCACTTGGAAATTGTTGCATACAACAGGTAAAACTCATCGCACAACTTTCATTGGCTTGTATGTAATAGAGGAGCAATTCATTTCCATTGTCATCGACGCGTGAAACCTTGATGGATCCACTTACAATTAAAGGGATAAAGGACACTTGTTGGCCGATATCTACCAAGGTTTGTCCTTCTTCTACCGTTTTTAGTTGGGAGAGTTTCTCTAGTTCCTCAACCAATTCTTTTTCAAATTCCTCCTGAAAAAAGGTATAAAGAGACTGAAGCTGTTTATTCGAATTTTCAAGCATTTTAAATCTTGTTTATCCGTTGAAGTTCCTTTCCATCATTGGGTTGTTTGAAATGATTCTTATCGATAATCTCCAACTTCATTTCTTGTTCTTCGCTCAGCCTTTTATACTGTATATATATGATGCCATCCTTCAATTTCCAGCTGCCATTGTATTTGATATTGAGATTGGTGTAGCTATTCGTTTCGTGGAAACTAACCCGACCAAACCACCGAAGCTTGACTTCTACTCGCAAATAATCTCTCGAAACCACTCTACTTTCAGTTGGTTCTCTATTGGAATAAGCTTCTTTCCGAGGTTGATTGAGAATTTTGAACTTGCCTCTCAATTCGTGTTTGCGGTAATTTTTTTGAGCATGAGTGGGAGCAACAAAGAGGAGGGTAAAAAGGGATAGTAAGAAGGTGCTAGTCCAGATAGTTCGCATCATGACTGTATTATTTTAAAAGGCTCGTTTTTTCGTTGGCATCCAAACACGCGATGAGCCGATTGATTTTATCGATTTGTACGGACTCTAATTTACTAGATAGTATCCACTTTTTTAAACGACTTTGTTCGGTTTTTGACAATTTTTGGAAGCGACTTTGGATCTCTGATCCACTTAAATGCAGACTTTCTTCAATTTCTTTTTCTGAAAGTGACTGAGCAAGAAAGAAAAGCAGCCAAACAACAAACA
>JAOASF010000191.1 GCA_025210175.1 Crocinitomicaceae bacterium
CCATAGCGACGAGCAATAATTCGGGCCAATTCTCCCACTTCTTCCGTAAGCATGGCCAAATTAGTCAGCTCCGAAAAGTAGCGGACACCCACATCTTTGATCCATTGGTCGACGGTCTTTTGCGCCTCTTCGATTGTCATGCCGCAAAAATAAGGGTTTCGCAGCGATCCGCTTTGAAGGTTTGAAAAAGAAGATGACTCGGTTATAGTTTTTATCTATAACGATGTAAGCACAATCAATCGAATTTATTGCGACCACTCAATTCGGAGCATCTACTTTTGTTAAAATTCAAACGAAACACAAAAATTAAATACATGAAAAGGGAAGGATTATTGACTGGGATTTTCGCCGTTTTGTTGCTTCTTTCAGCCTGTGGTAGCAAGGATGGAGAGATGATGGCGGATGGAAGTTCGGGAGCGACGAAAAAAAGTAAGTCGAACAGTACAGCTACACAAAATGCAGAATGGTGGCCGAATCAATTGAACTTGGACATTCTTCGTCAAAATTCTGAATTGGCAGATCCGATGGGAGAGCAATTCGATTACTACAAAGAGTTTAGCACCTTGAATTTGGATTCTGTGAAAGCGGATATCCGAAAGGTATTGATCACTTCTCAAGATTGGTGGCCTGCTGATTTTGGTCATTACGGCGGATTCTTTATTCGCATGGCTTGGCACAGCGCGGGTACTTATAGAACCGGAGATGGTAGAGGTGGTTCACGATCGGGAACACAGCGTTTTGCGCCATTGAATTCGTGGCCAGATAATGCCAACTTGGATAAGGCACGTAGATTGATTTGGCCGGTAAAACAAAAGTACGGACGTAAGATTTCTTGGGCCGACTTGATGGTACTTTCCGGAACAGTTGCTCTAGAGGATATGGGATTCAAAACATTTGGATTTGCTGGAGGTAGAGAGGATGTTTGGGAGCCAGAAAAAGATATTTACTGGGGTGCAGAAAAAGAGTGGTTGGAAGATCAACGTCATGACAAGAAGAATGACCTAGAAAATCCGCTTGCTGCGGTTCAAATGGGGTTGATTTATGTAAACCCAGAGGGTCCGAATGGAAATCCAGATCCGAAATTGGCGGCAGCAGATATTCGTGCTACGTTCGGTAGAATGGGTATGAACGACGAGGAAACAGTTGCCTTGATTGCTGGTGGACATACTTTAGGAAAAGCGCACGGAGCTGGTCCGGCGAAACATGTGGGGCCAGAACCCGAAGCTGCCGGAATGGAAGAGCAAGGTTTTGGATGGAAAAGCACCTATAAAAGTGGAAAAGGAAAGGATGCGATTACTTCTGGTTTGGAGGTAACTTGGACATCTTCACCAACGCGTTGGTCGCACATGTTCTTTGCTTCCTTGTTTGAAAACGAATGGGAGTTGACCAAATCGCCTGCCGGAGCACACCAATGGGTTGCGAAGAATTCGAAAATGACGGTTCCGGATGCATACGATTCAGAAAAGCGTCATGCACCTACGATGTTTACAACCGATTTGTCCTTGCGTTTTGACCCAGGGTTTGAGAAAATTTCCCGCAAATTCTACGAAAATCCAGAATTGTTCGATGAGGCATTTGCACGTGCTTGGTTCAAGTTAACGCACCGCGATATGGGGCCGAAAACCACTTACTGGGGACCATTGGCACCAACAGAAGATTTGATTTGGCAGGATCCAATTCCAGCCGTCAACCATGCCTTGGTGACGAAAAATGACATCGCTTATTTGAAAAAGCAACTGCCAAACTCAGGCCTGTCGATTTCTGAGATGGTAGAAACAGCCTGGGCTTCAGCGTCGACTTATCGTGGTTCCGACAGAAGAGGTGGAGCGAATGGAGCTCGTATTCAATTGGCCCCTCAAAAAGACTGGGAAGTGAACAATCCAAAACAGTTGCAAAAGGTTTTGGGGGTTTATAGAAACATTCAAAAAGACTTCCACAAGACTTCTGGAAATCGCAAAATTTCAATGGCCGATTTAATTGTTCTTGCTGGTGACGCAGCGGTTGAAAAGGCAGCAGAGAATGCAGGTGTAAAGGTGAGTATTTCGTTCGTTCCAG
Organism: Crocinitomicaceae bacterium; assembly: GCA_025210175.1. Lineage (GTDB taxonomy): Bacteria > Bacteroidota > Bacteroidia > Flavobacteriales_D > Crocinitomicaceae > UBA2040. The sequence continues at coordinate 2,056 of JAOASF010000191.1, forward strand.
GACGAATGGATGCAACGCAGGCACAAACAGATGTGAAAAGCTTTGCTTTGTTGGAGCCAATGGCTGATGGGTTCAGAAATTATACCAAGAAGCGCTATACTTTGTCGACAGAAGAATTGTTAGTAGACAAAGCACAATTGTTGACCCTTACGGCTCCTGAAATGACTGTGCTAGTCGGAGGAATGCGTGTATTGAATACCAATTTCGACAATTCCAAAACAGGGATCATGACTGACAAAAAAGATCAATTAACCAATGATTTCTTTTTGAATTTGTTTGACATGAAATACGAATGGAAACCAATAGATGAGAACAAGGAGTTCTTTGAAGGACGCGATCGTTCGACTGGGAAAGTCGTTTTCAAAGCTTCCCGTGCCGACTTGGTGTTTGGATCCAATTCAGAATTAAGAGCCATTGCAGAAGTATACGGTAGCTATGATGCGAAGGAAAAATTCGTGAAAGACTTTGTTGCTGCGTGGGACAAGGTGATGAAACTAGATCGTTTTGACTTAAAATTCCCGAAGCAATAAACTACAGTTGTTTTAAGTTTGAAGAATGCCGGCAGATGTCGGCATTTTTTTGTTTAATTACCTTTTTTGCGTTCGCTACGTATGGTGAAATACCGCGTGAGGATGGCAAAAAGAAAACCTCCGATTAACCAAACGGGAATGCCGAGTAAAAGTCTCCAAGATTCCAGTTGATCTCCCATTGCTATGGGCATTAGAACAGCATTAAAAAGGTACATAAAAATGGCCCACCCTAACCCTCTGAGTAACCAAATTTTGAGGCTATTATTATCCGCTTTATCCTTTGAAAACATGGTGTACTTTAAGAATTTCTTTTTGCCTTTCTTAACGTGAAATAACGGGTGATAACTGCCCAAAGAACGCCTCCAAGGATCCAAACAGGAATGCCGATTAAGGCTTTCTTTGAATCGATGTTTTCATCTCTCGAAATAGGCAAAAGTACTTCCATGAAAAGGTACATGAAGGTTGCCCATCCCAGTCCCATAAGGAACCATTTTTTGTTGCTGTAAGTTCTGATTTCGTTGCTCATGATTTAGTAATAGCTGGTTGCAAAGATAGTATTCGTCAGGATACTATGTATTGGCTTTTTGCAACTCGTGTTTGCGATCGATTTTTTTGTTCCAATAGCTGATGTAAACTCCGCCTAAAATTCCAGGGACGAACCAAGACCAAAGTCCGGGTAAAATTTCGTTCACCACCAAGAAGGCTGTAACAGCAGCAATGTAACCGCCAATCATATTGCCTAAGTGCATTTTTAGCCAAACTTTTCTCAGTTTTTTTGCATTGCGAATTGTCCTGAAATCGCGTATTCCAAAGAGAATGGCGAAAACACCGAATACCAACATCACCAAGTTTAATTTTCCTTCCATCCACAGAGGTAAAAAGACCATGGCTACACCAGTTAAAGCCAGAAAAATGGGAAATCCTTTGTCGAAAGGCAGGGCTTTGTATCGCTTGAATTGTATACTTCTGAACCCGCTTACCAGGAAGTAGGAACTGAACAGACCGATGGTAAATAAGAAATAGCTTTCATGCCCAGGTAATACCGAGATGACGATGGCCAATTTTGCAGAGGTAAGCATCGAAAAAAAGAACATTTTTCCATACTTCTTATGTGGCCTGCTGCCTTTTTGCACCAAAAGAGCAAGGGCTCCAATAAAGAGAGCAAATCCTCCCAAAAGTGCATGAAAGTAAATGAGTAGATAATAAAATCCTTCTTTTTCCATAACCCAACCGATAAGTAGAGCGGCCAAGATAAGGATAATCTTGAAACGCGAGGTTACGGGTTTAAAAACTTAATAATGATTTAGTTATCGGGTAAAAATGGAGACGCTTTACTCTTTGTTTTTGGAGTCCATCGCAATGGTAACAGGACCATCGTTAACCAACGCCACCTTCATATCTGCACCGAAGGAACCGGTTTTTACTTTGGCTTCACCCAGCATATTTTTCATGTTTTGAATCGTAGCTTCATACAAAGGAATGGCCGTTTCAGGTCGGGCTGCTTTGATAAAACTAGGTCGGTTTCCTTTCTTCGTGGAAGCGTGCAAGGTAAATTGAGAAATCAACAAGACTTCTCCTTCGATGTCCAAAAGAGAGCGATTCATTTTTCCCTCCTCATCTGCAAAAATGCGCATCTGAACGATCTTGTTTGAAATCCATTCCACGTCTTCTTCAGTGTCATCCGATTCAATACCCAAAAGGACGAGAAACCCAGTTTCGATTTGACCGATGGTTGCTCCGTCAACTTTTACAGAGGCTTCTGATACTCGCTGGATAACTACTCTCATGAAAATTCGTTTTTGCGATACGTTTCGGATGCATCTTCGTTCATCATTTGCCAATAATTGGCGTAGCGTTGGTCGTCTATTTCTCCTTCTTCCACCGCTTGCTTGATGGCGCAATGGGGTTCGTTTAAGTGGCGACAATTGTTGAATTTACAATCGGCCATTCTTTCTCTCATTTCTGGAAAATAATGCGACAGATGTTCCTTCTCCAATTCAATGATTCCAAAGGCGCGAATACCTGGTGTGTCAATGATAAATCCACCCGTTTCCAGTTCAAACATTTCGGCGAAAGTTGTGGTGTGTTGACCCGAAGCATGGGCCTTTGAAATCTCACCAATCTTCGTTGCGATAGTCGGATCCAAGGCATTGACGAGGGAACTTTTTCCAACACCCGAGTGACCACCTATCATGACTTGCTTGCCCTTCATTTCTTCTCGCAAAAAGCTATAACTCGCTTCGTCGTAGGTGGAAATTTTGTGGCAAGGATAGCCGATTTTCTCATAGACCGAACAGTAGTATTCCACCAGCATGGTGTTGTCCTCGTCGTACTGGTCCATTTTGTTGAAAATCAAACTGCACGGAATTCTGAAGCTTTCTGCCGAAACCAAGAAACGATCGATAAAGGCTGGATGTGTTTCCGGAGAATGGAGGGTTACCACCAAATAAACGCGATCGATATTGGCGGCCAAAATTTGCATTTGCTTGCTGAGGTTGGTCGACTTCCGAACAATGTAGTTTTTGCGGGTAACGATGTCTTCAATCAAACCATTTCCTTCCTCATCTCTTTCGTCGGTAAGGAGTACTTCGTCGCCAACTGCAACAGGGTTGGTGGTTCGCAAACCAGAAAGGCGAATTTTACCCTTCAATCGACAATTCAAAATACGGTGATCGGGCATGAGTACCTGGTACCATTTTCCGGTCGATTTAATGACTTTTCCTGTTGCTTGCATTGGCCACAAAGATAGTTGAATACTTACTTCATTGCTTTTTCTTGTGAGCTGATTGATTGTACTGAAACTACTTGCACATCCTTTTTACTATCTTCGTCGCATAAGAAACACACTATGTCCATTGTTGTAGAGAATTTGACGAAGTATTACGGCGAACAAGCAGCCGTTCACGATGTTAGTTTTGAGGTGAAGAAGGGAGAAATTGTTGGTTTTCTGGGACCCAACGGTGCGGGAAAATCTACGACCATGAAAATCATCACGGGCTACGTTCCTTCTACCAAGGGTAATGTAAAAGTGTGTGGTAAAAATGTCACAGTTGACAGCCTAGATACGCGTCGATTGATTGGTTATTTGCCCGAGCATAACCCCCTTTATTTGGACATGTACGTGAAAGAGTACCTGCAGTTTGTGGGGAATTTGTACAAGGTCAAGAATGTAAAAGAACGTGTGGCGGAAATGATCAAGGCGGTTGGTTTGGAAGTGGAGCAAAACAAGAAAATAGGGATGCTTTCTAAGGGGTACCGTCAGCGTGTTGGATTGGCACAAGCCATTATTCACGATCCGGAAGTATTGATTTTGGACGAGCCAACATCCGGTTTGGATCCCAATCAGTTGGTGGAGATACGCGATTTGATCAAGAAAATCGGGAAGGAAAAAACAGTGATGCTTTCCACGCATACCATGCAAGAAGTGGAGGCCATTTGTGACCGAGTTGTGATTATCAATAAGGGTGAGATTGTTGCGGATGGCAAGACGAGTGAGTTGAGTCAGACGGATGAGATGGTAACGGTTTACGCTGAATTCGAAGGTCATGTTTCCAAGAATTTATTGGGTAAAATCAAGGGTGTTCGCAAGGTTGAAAAAGTTCAAGATGGTTGGTTGATTGAAGGACCAAAAACGGCCAACTTGAGAAAGGATGTCGCCCAGTTTGCCCAAGAAAATAAACTTTTAGTATTGACGCTTCGCGTAGAAGAAAAGCGCTTGGAGGAAGTGTTTAAGTCATTGACAAAAGCCTAATCAAAATATTTTAACAAACATCTACGTCGGATACAATTCAGGTAGATCCGCATGATTTTGCCAAAATTCAAGACGGTATTTTGCATTTAAAAAGCGAAGGTAGCTCAGATGAGGTTTTTGCTGAATTGGATGTGACCGATTTGCATTTAGAGGGGTATCAAAAAGTCGCGAAATAGGAAGGAAGGATTGTGTTGAATTATCGCTAAATTTCGACATGAAAAATATGCTTCTTTTGGCTAGTGTAGCCCTTGTGTTCGGCTTTTTTGGTTTTCAATTGGCCACAAAACTTCCTGTCTCCCCTACTCATAAAATGGAAGATCCCCTGCGCTTAGGTGCCTTTTCGGTTAGTTTGAATGTGAAAGATTTGGCTGCTTCCAAGGCGTTTTATGAGCAAATGGGATTTCGGGTTCACGGCGGTGATGAAAAAGCCAACTACGTCATTATGCGAAATGGAGATGCCTTAATCGGCTTGTTTCAAGGCTATTTTGAGGGAAATATTCTCACCTTCAATCCTGGCTGGGATATTGATAAGAAAAATCTTGAAGATTTTGACGATGTTCGAGTGATTCACGAAAAGTTAAAAAAGGATGGAGTTGACTTTACATCTGAAGGCATAGAGGGTGAAAAAGGACCCAGTTATTTTACCTTCAACGATCCAGACGGCAATCAAATTTTGATTGATCAACATCGCTAATGAGATTTTCATAAAAAACACTCAACTAAAGATTTAACCAAATGAAACGATTTGTATTTCCATTTCTATTGCTGTTCAATGGCTTGTTTGTCTTCGCTCAAAAAGGGCAGCCAAAGCCAATTATCAAAGATGGAGAGTCACAAGTAGTGCCAGAGTTCAACGACCCAAAAAGATGGATCAAGGAAGAACTTTGGGTGGAAACCACCTTTGATTCGGATGGAGATGGGAAATTAGACCGCATGCATGTGTTTGTGACACGACCGGAACAAACCAAGGGCGGTAGGGTAAAATTGCCAGTGATTTACATGACGAGTCCCTATTACGGATTGACACTTGCTGCGTTGATGAGCAACTCCGACAAGTACAATTGGGATGTTCACCATGAATTGGGAGCGGAGGAAAAACCGAGAATTCACCCCAATCAAAACACGCGTGAAGAGCGACCAATGATGTCAGGTATGACCGATAAAAAATGGGTTCCACGCGGCTATATTACCGTGTATTCGTCTTCACCGGGAACGGGCCTCTCAGATGGTGCCCCTACCTGTGGGGGTGAGAACGAAGCCTTGGCTCCAAAGGCCGTTATTGATTGGCTCAACGGTAGAGCCAAAGCTTATAAGACCCGCACAGGATCAGAGGA
>JAOASF010000192.1 GCA_025210175.1 Crocinitomicaceae bacterium
CCTGTATCAACACACTCATTTTGGCGAGTTTTGGCGGGTCATATGGGCTTTCCAATCAAATGAGAGGACGGGCCATTCGCACGGATCGTAACAACCCTGATAAAACAGCGAACATCTGGCATTTGGTTTGTGTGGATCACGACTCCAAAAATTGGGGAGAAGATTACGACACCCTGAAAAGACGCTTCCGAACCTTTGTGGGACTAACGATGACCGATGATCCGATTATCGAAAATGGTGTTTTTCGGATGTTAGGAAACGCCGATAAAGGCATTCAACTCGATAAACAAAATGAGCGAATGTTGGCTCGAGCGAAGATGCGAAACACCTTGAAAAAACGGTGGACCTTAGCATTAGCAAAAGGGGTTTACATGCGCGAAAACATCCGTATTCCCTATGATGGCGAAATAGATTATCAAGGAGCTCAAGCCTTATACTATAACAAGACAAAGCGCTATGCTACGGGTATTTTTGTATCATCCTTGGCCTTGTTTTTAAAGGCAGTGTTGTCCTTCATGTTGGGCGCTTTGAGAAGCACGATGATCCTAGAGAACTTCTTTTTTTCCATGCAAATTGTAGGAGGAATAGGGCTTTTGTTTTTCGGACCTGCGACTGTTAAAATTTTCCGATTGTATCTGAGATATCGCGATATTTCCAAAGACTTACAATCGATGGGCGAGGCTCTTTTAGGTACGCTCAAGCACATGAATCAGATTACTACACCGCTAGCCGAATTGAAAGTACACTCCGAAGCCAATGATATAGGAGAATTGTTCTGCTCACTGAGAGGAGGCACAACCTTTGAACGCTCACTTTTCCTAAAATGTATGCAAGAGCTTTTGAGCGATATTGATACACCTCGATACCTCATTGAACGCAAGAGTCAATTTTTAAAATTAATTTCTCAAAAAGACTACCACTGTGTTCCCGAAATTATTGCCAAAAGGAAGGCCTATGTGGAACATTTTGTTCGTGCATGGAACGGACGTGTGGGCAGTTGTACCTTGGTTAAAACCAATACTGTGGAAGGTAGAAAAGTCTTGATTCAATCTCGTTTGAATTCAATGGCAGCTCAGTTTCAAGATAAATCAGAACGCATCAACAAATGGACAAAATAATAGCTTCACTCATCTTTTTTGGAACCCTCCTTGCATGCGATCCACCACCACCGGATATCAAGGAAAAGATTAAGAAATATGGAATTACAGACCCAATCCAAGATAGTTTGGCGAAAATTCTTTTGGAAAAGGACAGTTTACTGTTTGATTGTGGTTTCAATCAATCGGATACGGCTTTGTTGAGAACGCTAACTTCCAAAGATTTTGAATTTTACCACGATCAAGGAGGAATTACGGAATCACAAGCTGATTTCATCCAATCCATTGCCTCCATAGGAGAATTGGATTATCATGCAACCAGAGAGTTGGACACGATGAGTTTGAAAGTATATTTCCTGAAAAAGGACGGTGAAATCTACGGTGCTATTCAAGAAGGAAGACACAATTTTTACGCACAAAAAGGAAAGGAACCGAAGTATCAAACGAGCACGGCTCAATTCACTCATCTATGGATTTTGGAAGAAGGAGATTGGAAACTCAAGCGTGTTTTGAGTTATGATCACCATTCCATAAGGTAAAATAGACATCATCCACATTTTCTCGTGATCCAGCCAACGAGGTCGAGGTCTTCATAAATGCTATTTTCTGTAGGTATTTCCTTGATGCGAATAATTTCAGATTTCAGCTGTTTAAAAACCGCCTGCTTTTCAGGGCTGGTTTTACATTTGTACAAGAGTTTCACATGGGCAATTAAGGTGGCTTGCAACTCGGAGCGAATATTCTCCTTTTTGTTGAAGTAACGGATGGAACTAATGACGCTATTCAAATTGTCGAAGTTTTCCAATTCTAAGTGGATGATGAGGTTGAGTGTGCGGAGGAAATGATAAATATCCTTGCGAAACACCAAGGCGGCATTGGCTACCTTGTTTCCCCACTTCAGCGATTGTTTGTACTCTTCATTCCCAAAAAACAAGGCAGCAATGTTGTAGTGCATAGCGATGTTGAACGAAGGAGTGATGTGCTCTTCATAAATGGTTTCAGCGCGTTCGAAATCAGGAAGTATTTCGTGAATTTTACTGTATTCCTTCGACTTCAGATAAATGTCTGTAAGGGTGGTATGATAAAATTCAAAGGTGCGGGCATGCTCCCTTTTGGTCACCGCAGCATCGATGTATTGATCCAAATGGCGCAGTTTCTTCATCGCTGTATCGCGCTCCTCATTCGTCTCATAGGCATGAATGATCAGGAAGACGTACAAACAATAACTATAGCGATCGATGTATTCTCCCGTAATTTTACTTCGATTTTCTTCCATGAGTTGGATCAGAAGCAAGGCAACAGTTCTCCCTTCATTTCGCTTTCGGGCCAAGCGATAGAATTCCAATCGAGAGAGGAGGTAGTACACATCCGAGTCCCAATGAGAGAAGGAGGTGGGTATGGGCTCCACAACATGAGGAAAATCGCGAATGAGGTAGTCGATATAGTCCTCGTGTGAAATATCGCCGTGCACTCTCCGAGTCAAATGCAGTTTGTCGAATACCTGTCGATAGAACAGTTTGCGTTGCAGTTGTTGCACTGCCCAAACCTCTTCCTGGTGTTTGTTTTCCAAATAATTAGGGGAAAGGGTTTCTTTATCAAATGACTTTCGAATGAGGAGCTGATTGATCGGTATTAGATTTTCGTGACGGTTGTGTTGTAAACTCAATTTGCGTGCTTTTTCGAGAATTTTTTCACCCTGTTCATCCAACTTTTTCTCCATGAGAATTCGGCCCATATTGATAAACTTACTAATCTGCCGGTCAATGCTTGATTCCTTGTGAAAGACATCCAAACTATCCAAAATCAACTGATACAAGTAGTTCTTTTCAGCTGCAAAATACTTGACGAAGGAGGCCTTTTGAGCCATATTTTCAATGTGGTTTTCGTCAAATTGGTGTTGCTTTTCAAAAAGATCAAACAAGCGAACATAGTTGTTCTTTACTCCTGTGGTGTGTCGCTTGGCTTGAATCTTAAAAAAACGCTTTTCTGCACCGGTTAGCGAGTGAATGAGCTCATAGAGGACTTTATTTTTACTCAATTTATCCGTGTTTTGATTTATAAAAATGGGTAATTTACTTTTTTATTATGTTATTGAAATATAACAAAATAAGTGAAAGTAATTATCAAAATAGTATTTTTTGAAATCCTAATATTTAATTTTTTTTGCTTGCTGAAGAACTAAGAGCTTAAGATATTCGAGCATAATATTTTTGTAAGTCCAATGAAAAAAATTCTAATTCCAATCACTGTTTTTGCACTGGTACTTAGTGCATGTAAAAAAGAAGAGAATTTGCCCAACTCGCAAGAGGCGAATTCAGACTCAACCCTAGTCACTGAATCACCTAACCGCTATCTCACTGGAGAATACATTGTTCTTTTGGAGAACGGGTATTTTGCACCCTTTTTAACGGGGGCCAACGACTATTCATCGAAAATAAAGGCAGCTTCAGTGGCCGTTCAAGCGCTTTTGGCACCACTTCCTGGTCAGGAAAGCATTCAGGTTCAACGCTTGTATGTTAAAGCACTAAATGGTTTCTCGGCTGTGTTGAGCCAGCAACAAGTTGATTTACTCAAAAACTTACCTGGCGTTCAGTCCATCGAGCGAAACTTTGTCGTTCAATTGGAAAAACCAAGCGCTGGACATCAATCCGTTCAGCAAAATCGCTCTCAGCAACCCGTTCAGTACGGTGTGGCCAGAGTGGGATACGGAGATGGAACCGGTAAGCGCGCATGGGTGATTGATTCGGGAATTGACCTAGATCACGAAGATTTGAACGTCAACACGGCCCTCGGAAAAGACTTTACAGCCGATGGAGGTTTGTTTGGCGGTGGGGGTGGCCTCTTCGGCGGAGGCGGCGGGCTGTTTGGCGGCGGCGGTCTCTTCGGCGGTGTTGGTGGAACACCAGCACCTGAAGTGGACGACGACAAAGGACACGGAACTCACTGTGCAGGAATTATTGCTGCAATCGACAATGGCATTGGTGTAGTTGGCGTTGCTGCAAATGCAGAGGTCGTAGCGGTGAAGTGTTTCAATTTCCTTGGAAGCGGAAATGGTGACGATGTGCTTCAAGGTATCGATTACGTAGCCAATGAAGGAGCAGCAGGTGACGCAGTAAATATGAGCTTCACTTTTAATTTTGGTTCTGCGGCTGTGGATAACGCGACGATCAATTTAGCTGCTCAAGGAATATTTGTGGCCATAGCTGCCGGAAATGATAGTTCAAATTCGGCCAATTACTCCCCTGCGAGAGCAAATGGTGTGAACCTGTACACGGTTTCGGCCATGGATATTAACGACAATTTTGCAAGCTTTTCCAACTTTGGAAATCCCCCGGTAGATTTTTGTGCGCCAGGAGTTAGTATTTATTCAACGTACAGTAACAATGGGTACTCCAGTCTTTCTGGTACCAGTATGGCTGCACCGCACGTAGCTGGTTTGCTTTTGCTGACAAACGGTAACGTCAATACAGATGGTACGGTGAATAATGACCCTGACGGAAATGCCGATCCGATCGCACATCTTTAGTAGATAGTTTTAGTAGGTTGAAAAGCGGGTTGCCCTCGGGTGGTGACCTGCTTTTTTGTTTCTATTCCTTGGAAAAATTGCTCTTAACTTTTCCGTACCTTCATTTTCGAATAAAATTAAATATGAGTACGCACGACGAAAAAATTGCCAAACTGACCTTTGGTGGTGTTTATCCACACTACGTAGCAAAGGTGGAAAGAAAAGGGAGAACCGAAGCTGAGTTGAGACAGGTAATAGAATGGTTAACGGGGTTTGACGAAGCAAAGCAAAAGGAATTGGCCGCTTCCATGGTCACTTTTGAGACCTTCTTTGAGCAAGCTACTATTCATCCTAATGCCCATTTAATCAAAGGAGTAATTTGTGGTTATCGCGTGGAAGAAATCGAGAACCCTCTTTCTCAAAAGGCTCGTTACATGGACAAGTTGGTAGATGAATTGGCGAAGGGAAAGAAAATGGAAAAAATACTTCGTCAGTAGTTAGATTTCATCGTCGGCAGAAAAACCCTCGTTTTCATTTTTGAGAATTTGCAAAGACCAAGCATAGCGAATTGAAAAATAGCGGATTAAACTAACCGTGAGAATGGAAAGCAGAATGTTGGCGTTTTGTGGCAAATGCAACTCGCGACTAACGAGGTAGATTAACCCTCCTAAAAAACAGGCAGAGGCATATATTTCCTTTCTGAAGATCAACGGAATTTCATTGGTTAGAACGTCGCGAATTATCCCTCCAAAACAAGCCGAAATCACACCGAGTACAATGCTAATTTCGTAGTTTAATCCTTGATTCATGGATATCTCGATGCCCAAGATCGTAAAAAGGCCGATCCCAATGGTGTCAAAAAGAAACATGCTTCTTTTGAGCTTCATCACTTCATTCTTGAACAAGTAAGCAACCATGAAGCCGATAATTACTGCCAGGAAATAATAGCGATCGTTGAGCCAACCAACGGGGAAACGACCGATAAGAACATCGCGAATGGTACCTCCTCCGATGGCCGTTACAAATCCAATAATGAGACTTCCCACCAAGTCAAACTTTTTATGAATGGCGGTTAACACCCCAGAAATGGCGAATACACAGGTTCCGAATAAATCCACAAAATAAATCCAACTCATGGGGTGCTTTTTGAGCAAAAATAAGGGTAAAAAAAGAGGTTGATCCATCGACCAACCTCCAAGTTCTTTATTTAAGTCTTATTTATTGTTTCACAAGTCGCAAAACGAGGTCGCGGTTTTCGGTCAATACCAAGAAATAAATTCCTTTTTCCACGCTCATCAAATTGATCTTGTTTTCACCGGTAAGCAAGGTTCCTTCACTTACCTTCATACCTACTGAGTTGTAAATTTCATACGACTGCATCTTGTTTGCTTCCATGGAAACAGTGAATTCTTGCTGGAAAGGGTTCGGGTAATAACTCAAGCGAACGGCCTCATTGACCAATTCTTCAATGCTGTTATTGGAATATCCTGCTCCTGATCCAGGGTTGAAAATCCCTCTCGAACGATTCGAGCGACAATAGTGGAAATCTTCTGCTCTTCCTGTTGCGCTACAAGGATTCAACAATTCAAAATTGATTTGATAATCCAAGTCAGTCGTAGAAGGAGGGTTGTCTGTAAACGATCGAACACCATAAGGTACCGTCGCGATTTCTTCCCATTGAGCTGTTCCTACTTTTCTAGAAATAACACAGCTGTCGTAATATGTTCCTTCGTAACTATTCCAAGACAAGTCAATGTTGGTACCTACACCTCCAAAACGCAAGTGAATGGTTTTGTGTGGAGCCGAAAGCGGACCTTCTACACCACACTCGTTAACGGCCGATAATTTATATCTCCACGAAGCCACTTTGGGTGAAGCCACCACATCGTTGAACACACTCAAATCGTCTGCCTCCACCGAATCAATCCAGATAAATTGATTGGCAACATTCGTTTCGCGGTAAATATTGTAATAGTCAATACCCGTGGTTTCTGTTCTTTCCCAAATCACCAAATTGGAAGTGGTTAGCGTGTCTACAGAGATGATACAAATTTCGTTTTTTAACGGCGGTTGAATGCTAACATTGAAGTAAGCCACACCATGACAACCGGCAGAATCTTCCACAACCACACTGTATTCTCCAGCGGTTATGTTGTCTACGTCTTCGGTAGTGGCGGTATTGGACCAAGTGTAATTAAACGGACCAGGAACGTTGCCAGCTGCAGCCGTAATATCGATGGCTCCATCTGAAGCATTACAAGATTCTTTGGTGATAATTCCCGAAATGGAGGGTGCACCAATCTCACTCACCCATGTAAAGTCTTTTAAGCTACATCCAGCTGCATCGGTAATGGTAACATCGTACATTCCGTAACCAATGTTGGTCAAATCTTCCGTTACAGCCGCGTTGTTCCACAAAAAGTTATAACCCGGTAGTCCTCCTGAAATCGTTAAGTCAATCCCTCCATTGGTTTGACCACAATCTGGCGACAATTTAGTTTTGGTTAAGGTTAATGGAGCGCGCTGACCAACATGAAAAGTACGGTTGGCTATACAGTTGTTATCGTCTGTAATTTGCACTGTATAAGCACCTGCAGTAAGTGTGGTTGCTGTAGGACCACCTTGGCCATTTGACCAAAAATAATTCGTGATGTTGGACATGCCCGTTACACTCGTAATGGCAATTTGACCATCGTTTCCACCGAAACAAGATACACTGTCGATGGTGCGGTTCACCACGACGTTCTGCAAGTTCACAATTGCCTCTTCCTTGGCGAGACAGTTGTTTTCATCGCGCACTTCGATCGAGTAAGTTCCTGCTGGTAATGCAGTGAGAACCAAGTTGGCCGTGTCTCCCGTATTCCATTGAAAGTTGGTAACAAGTGAAGTTCCAGGTGTGATGGAAGCCGTAACCGATCCAGTAGAATCATTACAATTTGCCACATCGATGATATTGGTAATGGTCACACTTGGCGCATCGAAAATGGAAAAGTTCATGTTGAGCGGAGCGTAACAACCAGTAGATACAGTATATCGAACCACATAGGTACCTGCTGTACTATAGGTATTGGCAGGTGTGAAGGAAGATGGGATAGGAGTTAAACTCAAATCATCTACAAATGCCCCTCCTTTGATGTCGACATAATCATTCAAGTCTAATTCCACATCATTCGAACAAAAATCGGTGTTCAATATTTGCGTGATGGTTGCTAATGGGGCAACGGTGAATGTTTTTTGAAAGACCGTGGTTGCTAATCCGTCAGTTACGGAAAAGGTAAGTGTAACGTTGGTGGGCACCGAAATGCTGGACGCATCGTGAACGGCAAGTACCTCGAAGTTGGTAACCAAGTTGCTGTATGATCGGTTGATGATGATGTTATTGGGGTCTATCAATGCCGTGTTTGAAGAGTTGGTAACGGTAATGGCGACCGTATCTCTATCAAAATCTTGAACTTTCAATCCGTTGAACAAAGAGCTGGTATTGGAACCACAAAGTGAGGTTTTTGCCAAATTTTGAAGAATGGTTGGCGCCTCATTGTTCACCTTGAACTCGATGGCTGCTGGCAATTGGTTGTCGTCTTGATATCCGACCAGTTTGTGTCGATTGGCATTCAATCCCGCGATGCGCAAGAGGGAGGAGGAATTGGTCGTATTGACCGATGGTCCCAAAATACTCAGATCTGCAGCGGCTGTGGTTTTTGAAAAAACTTCAATTGCATCGTTATTCGCCGAGTTGCGCGTAAGGATGAATCCACCGTCTACATGATTGTCAACATCTGTTTCATCAGCTACGCCTACAGCGGTAAAGGTACCCGTTCCGTATCCCGATGTAGAAACTGGAATAAGTACGTGCGTACCGGCGTCATTGGCTAAAATGGTCAATTGTTGCCTATCGAGAAAGTAGAACGAACCGACCGATTGCACGATGTCTACGTTACTCGTAACGGGGTGGGTATACCTCAAAGATTGCGAAAACAATAGGTCAGATGAAGTGATTGGTGGGTTCAATTTTTGGATGGCGTAAACGAAAATTTCTTCGTTTGGACCGACTACCTGGGTAAAGCCAAAATAAATGGAATCTTGCGTATTGTGCATGGTTACATGCGTTCCACTTACTCCAAAGTTGGCCATGGGCCCCCAGTTGTTAGACGGGAAGTTCATTTTCTTACCAGTGGGACTTCCCGATGGGTCGACACCAGCAACATACAACTGTGTATCGGTAAATCCACCTTGAATCATGAAGTCCTCTGACTCATCCAAAAAGTTACTGTAAGTGCCTACTAAAGAGACGTTAGCGGCTGAAGCTTTCCATAACTTGAAAGCGTCATTCGACTGGTCGTTTGCAACAAGAATATAGGCCGTATCACCCACGTGAGTTGTGGAAATCATTTTTTCCAAACCGGCCACATCCGTCAGCGAGGTCATGTAAATGTTGGACCAACTAGATGTAAAACGATCGATGTAAAACTCGTAACTAGTAGTTGCGCTATTGTACTTCACATAGGCAGCATAGATGCCACCATTTTCGGTCACTTCCACATCAAAATCAAGGGCCTCTTGAATGTTGTTATTCGTAGGAAGTGTAACCCAAGATGTCTGACTTTGTGAAGTTAGTGTACAGAGAATAGCGAGCAGTGCAGTGATGATGTATGTTCTTTTCATTACGGATGAATTGAACCCACAAAGTTAGGGAAAAGAGGGGGGATAATCCCTATTTACCTATGTTAATATTTTCAACACTCTTTTGGCTTAAAGTCTGGTTATCTTAGTTTTAGCGGGATAGCGGGCAAACAAAAAAGGGAGAATTGTCCTCTCCCTTTCCTGGCGTTTATTTTTTTAGGCCTAAAATTGAACCGTACCAATGTTCTCAATTCGGCCTTCACTAACGGTTACACCACTAATTGCGCGAATTTCGTTCACATGTTTTCCTTCTACTTCAGCATCGATTACCAAATTGTAAGTCCCTGCTGCGAGTCCACGGATCATAAAGAATCCATTGGCATCGGTGTTGGTACTAATTTCACCTTGAGGGGTTTGAACAGTGATGGATGCCTGTTGAGCTCCTTGTATTTCACCTCTCAATCCTGTCAATTCGTCCTCGATGGAAGTGATAATTGGGTCTAACATCCATCCCGTTTCGTTTTCAATCACAGATTGGGCAACGTTAAAGTCCAACAGTACGTTTGCTCCCGTTTCAGCTGAAACCGTTTCGTCTATGACGATTTCCACCGTTCTTTCCTGACCGAGCATCGTTTCTGCATTCAAGTCCAAACTTGCCGTAGTGGATATTCCAGCTGGAAGCTTCAATCCTAATTCAGTAGAGGAATTCAACTTGATGGAGTTTTCATCACCAAAGGTCAAACGAAGTTTGGAGTAAGTACACGCTTTCACAGAACTTAGGTAAGCAATGTTGGTCTCTGCTCCGTTGGTCAAATCCATTACACTTACCATTTGTGCTTGGTTGTTTAACAGAACCCAACCAGAACCTTCCAGGTAGGCTTCACCCTTGTCGATTTCTACATAAAGCCCTTCGTAATCTCCTGGTGCATCGGTCATTCGAACTTTGAATGATCCTGCTTTGGTACTAGAAGATGGATTGTTGTTGGCTACGTTTTCTTTCTTACAAGCTGTAAAGAATAATCCGATTATTGCGATCACAGCCATTGTCATTTTTGTAATTTTCATGGCATTTAATTTTTTGATTCGCTAGCATTAGTGCGAAGGCTGTTCCAAAACAGATCAAAAAATAGCCAAAATACTGATATACAATATTTTAAGGCCATGCCAAAAAAGAAAGGATGGGCCAACATGTACTCAGATTGGGAAAGTCATTTTCATTTTGAAAAAATAGTAGCCTCCTGAATGTCCTTAATATTTAGTTGTAATGTGCTCTTGTTATTCCATGTATTGGTTTCCAAGGTATAAGCCATAGAAAAAGGCAGCCCAGAGGCTATTAAGTCCACTTTGTCGGCCATGTTAAACCCAATAGCAGGAAGGTCGCCTCGAAAATCGGCTTGACAAACCGAAATTTTTAAATGTTTCTCCTTCAGCACTTGCACCTTGGTAGCATACAATTCTTCGCTTACAAAGATAGGTTTCAAGTTGCCCGGTCCGTGGGGTTCCATTTGATCCAAAATTCGCTTCAAGCGCGGAATGTTCTGAATGGATTCTCCTTTGTGAAAGAGGTCCGAAAAGCGAATTACTTGGTCAATTAAAAGAACGGGACTTTGATCTTTCTGACTAATATTTTCCAAAATCCATTGATTCAGACGTTTTCTGAATTCGGGAAAGTCTTTTTTCATTAAGCTCAATCCTGCAGCGTGGGTATGACCGCCGAATTTTAGGAACAAGTCTTCGCACTGTACCAAGGCATGATGGATATCAAAATCATTCGTTGTTCTGGCAGACCCCGTCAATATTTCGTTTTCGCAAGAAAGGACAATGGTTGGTTTAAATCGCTGCTCAATTATTCGAGAAGCCACAATGCCGACCACGCCTTTGCTCCAACCTTCTTTGTAAACCAGATTTACATGCGAGTTTTGGAATTCTTTTTCATCCAACAGGGCCAAGGCTTCACTAGTGGTTTGTTCATCGAGCAGTCTTCTCTCAGCATTATACGCTTCAATTTCTTCGGTGCATTGACGGATGGTTTGAGGGTCCTCACTGAGTAAAAGTTCCACTGCCGAAGAAGCGTGGTAAATTCTGCCCGCCGCATTGATTCGAGGAGCGATTCCAAACACCACATCGGTTAGTGTAACAGGAAATGCCTTGTTGGCCGACTCGAGTATGCTTTTAAAAGACAAGCGAGGTGCCTCATTCATTTGCTTCATTCCCAAGTAGGCCAAAGCGCGATTTTCACCCGTTACGGAAACAATATCTGCACCGATACTCACGGCCACAAAATCCAACAAGGATTCTACCTCTTCCTGCCATTCTGGCTTCTTTTCGGCAAGTGCAGAAAGCAATTTATACCCTACTCCGCAACCACATAGTTCTTTGAAGGGATAAGGACAATCTTTTTGTTTAGGATTGAGAACGATGGCTTTTGGCAATTCATCTCCAGGTTCATGATGGTCACAAACCAGGACTTTAATCCCAGAGAGTTTCGCCCGATTGAGCTCGCTAACATTTTTCACCCCACAGTCGAGCGTAATCAACAAGTCGATTTTGTGTTCGAGTGCGTAATCGATGCCTCGTTCCGAAACACCATAACCATCTTCATACCGATCAGGCACATAGTAAAAGAGATGTTCCACCTTTCCTTTTAAAAAGGTATACATCATGGAAACCGAACAGGTGCCATCCACATCATAATCACCGTACAGAAGGATGCGCTCCTTTTTTTCGATGGAAAGAAGCAAAAGCTCCACAGCCTGCGCCATGTTTTTCATCTCCTTGGGGTCGTGAATTTGGTCCTTTTTCGGTCGAAAAAAATCTTCGGCTGCCTCAAAAGTTTGGATGTCTCTTTGCAGCAATAATCGAGCAATGGTTGGGTCCACCTTCAAGGTTGAACGCAATTTTTCTATCGCTGAATTTTCGGGTTGATTGCGTAGTTTCCAGGTAAGTTGCATAGCTTTAGGCTTTTATTGAAGATATGAAAAACATTGCTCTCTTGTTCACTTTGTCCACTTTTTCCACCACGTTCTCGCAGGTGTCATACGATTTTGCGAAGCCGCTTCCTCCCAACGGAAAAGAGGTGCAAAATGTAGACGCCAAACATTTTGGAGAGTATAAATCAACCAAATCTGATCGCATTATCATCATCAATGAAAAAGGAATTTTTGCCAAAAATAGTTTCATCTCCTCGATTTCACGAGAGACGATCCGCGAAAGTTCGAAGTTTAAAAAAAGAGGAAACTACCTCTTTGGTGTAAGTGACAAGGATTCAGTGGAGTGTTTTGAAGAAGGCGATCGTTTTTATTTTGCCGTTACCATGATGGAAGAGATTTATTCCCCAAAAGGAAGCAATAAACTCATGCTGGTTTCGAGCAATACGTATTTGCTCAACTTCTATGAAAATGGCGTTTTTGTGCCTTGTTTAATTAGCTTCATCAATGGCGATTTTCAAATTCAATACTTTGACTATGCCAACGACACCAAGGTTTTCGACGATTTTACCACCGTGTCCACCAAGAACCAAAATGGACTTTTGATCAAAACCCTGGCGCCCACCCAAGAGCAATTCAGCATTAGTGTATTCGCCCAAATGTTTGGCGAAGAAACGAAATATTTGAAAATCCGTTTCTTTTAAAGCGATGAACTTCGGCCAATACGCGGCGTTCTGCCTTCCTTTTTTGCACTAGGTTCAAGGCATTTTACTATTTTTGCAGTCCGAAAAAACGGATGGTAAAAATGAGCAAATACCCTGAATACAAAGGTTTAAACTTGCCCAATATCGCGCAAGATGTTTTAAAAAAATGGAACGAAGAGAAAATCTTCGAGAAGTCCATTTCCACTCGTGATGAAGCGAAGCCCTACATTTTCTTCGAAGGTCCGCCTTCGGCAAATGGATTGCCTGGTATTCACCACGTTATGGCACGTGCGATCAAGGATATTTTTTGCCGCTACCGTACTCTTCAAGGTTACCAAGTAAAGCGTAAAGCTGGTTGGGATACACACGGACTACCTGTAGAATTGGGAGTTGAGAAAGAATTGGGTATCACCAAAGAAGATATCGGAACCAAAATTTCTGTAGACGATTACAACAAGGCTTGTAAGGAAGCAGTAATGCGCTACACGGATATTTGTAACAACTTGACACAACAAATGGGGTACTGGGTGGATATGGATGATCCTTACATCACCTACGACTCAAAATACATGGAATCGGTTTGGTGGTTGTTGGGCGAAATGTACAATAAGAACTTGTTGTACAAAGGCTACACCATCCAACCTTACTCGCCAAAAGCGGGAACTGGTTTGTCTTCTCACGAATTGAACCAACCGGGCTGTTACCGTGACGTAACGGACACGACGGTTGTGGCTCAGTTCAAAATCAAGGCTGGAAACAAGAGTCCATTTACCGGAGAAGATTTCGCAGACAATGCTTTCTTCTTGGCG
>JAOASF010000193.1 GCA_025210175.1 Crocinitomicaceae bacterium
ACCGGAAATAGACACCGTGGTTCTATCTTCCCGCCCTGCAAAGCGCAAATCATTGAAGGTAAGCATGGCGCCCGATCCTATACCGGCGTTCCAAACGATTGAGAGTTGTTTTTCACGCCCCAAACTGTACAGTTCCATCGAGTGCATCAACTCCAGCCGAAGGTAGTTCAACCCATCGGAGTTTTCGTAGTGAAAAGTCTTTTGGTTGGTTGTGAAGCTTTCCCCATAATAATTGCCCGATAAGTTGGTAACTGTATCATACCCCTCATCAACATGGCCGTATAATTGAACTTGATTCCCGTCAGATAAAACATACTTGAGGTGATCGTACCCACCCGATATGGACCAATTGTTTTTGAAGTAATACCCCAAGCGTATATTGAATTGCGGAATGGTAATTCGCTTGATGTTCAAATAATTTCGTGCGCTAAATGGGTATGGGTTATCCGTGGCTTTCACCCCTTTTAAGGTTAAATCGTACTGATCAGACACCAGACGCAAATCGCTTTTTGTATAAGCTGAGCGGTTGTACCCCCAATAAAAGAAAAGACTTCCCTTTGCTGTCGTTTTGGTCAGTGAAGATCTCGAACCTGGATACTGTCCGAAAACGGATGATATCGTTATGACAAACAAAGTAATTAAAGCTATTCTCATTTCGTTGGTGCGATTAATTTGATTCCTTCTTTTTCATCCAAGACTTGCTCCAATTTGAAGTGGATTTGATCTTTTTCATCGAACCATTCCACCAATCCATATCCTTTGGCAAAATAGGTTTTCGCGTGACCTTCTACAACATTCTCTTTGTGTTGAAATGGATTGAAAAGACTTTGGCGAATGTAATCGTTACAAACCAAAATATCGACCTTTTTTCCAAGCACATCGGCAGCCAAAGTTGGATTCTTGGCCACCTTTCTCTTCACCTCGCGAAGGATGAAGGTAGAGTCGTAAATACCAGGAAAACGCGAGGCAAAATACGCCTCCGTTTCGGCATCAGCTGGGAAATATTCGTTTTTCAACAATTCGGCTTTTTGCTTTTTCCCTTGGGCATTCACCACCATGTGGTCGATTAAGTTGAGCGAGTCAGTATTGTAATTATACGCTTCAATAATTCGTCCATCTCCCGTGTAAACCTCCACGATTAAATGTTCACCATAAGAATCGGTCAAACTATAAATTCGATGAATTTGTTCATTCAAACCGTTTTTGATGTCTCGGTATACATAGAAACTTACTTCCTTCTGGATTGGGTAAAAATAAGCTTCATAATCGGAAGTAGATTTCTTGGATTCGCATGCTGCGAAGACCGTGAAAAGCGAAAAAATTACTAATAAACGCATATATTATTTTGCCATTTTCAAAAAGTTGACCTCGGCCTCCGTGAGATGTCTGTACATACCACGCGGCAAATCCTTTTTCGATAAACCAGCGAATTTAACACGATCCAACTACACAACCTTCTATCCAAGTGCTTCAAATGTTCGACGACCCACTCTGTTTTTACCCGAGTGCAATTCTACACCTACTTGGTTGGCCGAATCTTTGACGTATTCCGCTTTGTCGTAAAAGGTACGTCCGTCTTCCAAATCAATACCCTCCAACAAACCTTCAAGATGTTCTTTCTTTACTGGTTTGTCCAATTCCACGTGGTACAATTTTGTCGCCTTAAAGCGAGGATGTGTCAATTTTTTCGCCAGATCACCATCGTTGGTGAACAACAACAATCCAGTGGTTTCGCGATCCAATCGTCCAACCGGAAAAATTCGTTCCTTACAGGCCTTAAAAACAAGGGTCATGACCGTTTTTCTTCCCAAGGGATCATCCATTGTTGTGATAAATCCTTTTGGTTTATTCAATAAAACATAACGTTTGGTTTCTGCTTTAATTGAATGACCGTCGTATTTGATTACATCTGTAGGTTTAACGCGGTAACCCAATTCGGTTACGATTTCTCCATTTACGGAAACAACACCAGTTTGAATCAAAACATCGGCTTCGCGACGCGAACAAACACCAGCATTGGAAAGAAATTTATTCAAACGAATGGAATCTTCATTGAATTTTGGAAGAGGGTCACCCTTCTTCACACGCTGTTTAAAATCGATGTATTTTCTTTTGTCGCGAGCTGTTACTTTTTTATCTCCAGAAGGAGCAGCTGCACCCGTCTTTTTTGCATTCGGGTTTGATTTTTTGCCAGTACTACCGGACTTACGGGTGGGTTTTGCACCACCTTTTCCTCTTGTGTTCATCTCGAGCATTATAAATTCGAGTGCAAAGTTACGAGTAAATTACGGATTCACACAAACTTGTTTTTTAGGTGGTAAAGGCTTCTTCAAAATACTCGAATTTTGGTTGAAGTGAACTGTGGGTAATTCCGATGATATCCATTTTGGCTTCCTTCTGGATTCCTTTTTGGCGGAGGTAATGATCGGCAGCTTGGATTAAGTTCCTCTGTTTTTTCTTGGTTACTGCCTGTATAGGGTCCAATAGCTCATCGTGTCGGCGCGTTTTCACCTCCACAAAATGGATGAAGGACTCTGTTTCTGAAATGATATCAATTTCCCATTTGCGAAAGCGCCAATTCATTTCGCGAATTTTATGACCGTTTTGTAGAAGATATTGGCAGGCAAGAAGTTCGCCTTTTCGACCGAGAACCAGGTGTGACATGTGTAGTAGTTTCTATAAAAGATACTACAATTCTCCCATCAATTCAAGTGTTTCACGAGAAGCAGCCTGTTCGGCGATTTTCTTAGAAGATCCTGTTCCCATGCCGTAGTTTTGATTGTTGATCACAGCCATCATGGTGTATTTCCAGAAACCGCCGTGATTTTCTTCTGTAAGTGTTTTGAATTCTACTTCCAATCGATTCTTCTGACACCAAATAAAAAGTTTGGATTTGAAATCGATTTCTTCCTCCAATACCTTATTTACATCCGCAAAGCGAACCATTACCTGCTTGTAAAGTACCCTTTTCAGTTCCTTGTAACCCCCATCCAGTAATATGGCACCCATCAGGGCTTCAAAGGCATTTCCTTCGATCGTAGAAATATTGATGGCCCTTCCTTTCTGGTAACGCAAAACGTCGCGAATTCCTATATTTTCGGCTATTTCCGAAAAGTTTTTACGTGAGACAAGTTTCGATTTAATCTTGGTAAGGTATCCTTCGTCTTCTTCTGGAAATTTATTGAAAAGATATTCGGCCACGATGGCATCAATACCCGCATCGCCCAAAAACTCCAAGCGCTCATTGCTCATTCCGTTGGCTTCTTGGAAAGCGATGGATTTATGTGTAACGGCTTGTATGAACAGGGAAATATTCTTCGGCTTATAGCCAAATTTAGCTTTGAGGAAGAGTTTGAGTTTCTTCTCTTCTTCCGTTAGTTTTTTACCGAAGATTTGTCCGAGCGATAACAATTAACCTTTGTATTTCTTCACTATCACACTCGTGTTGTGACCTCCGAAACCAAAAGTGTTTGAAAGAGCTACATTAACAACGCGCTCTTGCGCCTTTGAGAAAGTAAAATTCAACTTGTTGTCCAAGGCCGGATCGTCTGTAAAGTGATTGATAGTTGGTGGTACCAAATCATTTTTCACCGCCATGATACAAGCAATTGCTTCGATAGCACCAGCCGCACCTAACAAGTGACCGGTCATAGATTTCGTTGACGAAATGTTCAAATCATAAGCATGCTCACCAAAGACTTGTTGAATAGCCTTCACTTCAGCTACATCACCAAGTGGCGTTGAAGTACCGTGCACGTTTACGTAGTCGACTTCAGAAGCGCTAATTCCAGCGTCGTCGATAGCAGAAAGCATGGTGTTTCTGGCTCCGATTCCTTCTGGATGTGGTGCTGTCATGTGATAAGCATCACCCGACATACCTCCTCCGATTACTTCAGCGTAAATTTTTGCACCTCTTTTCTTTGCGTGTTCGTATTCTTCTAAGATCAATGCACCAGCACCTTCTCCCAATACGAATCCATCGCGATCTAAATCAAATGGTCGAGAAGCGGTTTCGGGACTATCGTTTCTTGTTGATAGCGCTTTCAAAGCATTGAAACCTCCCATTCCCATTTCGTTCACTGCAGCTTCAGAACCACCTGTAACAATTGCATCAGCCTTGCCCAAGCGAATAAGATTAAATGAATCAATAATCGCATTCGTTGAGGAGGCGCAAGCAGAAACTGTTACATAATTCGGTCCTCTCAAACCGTACATGATAGAAATGTGACCTGCGGCAATATCCGAAATCATTTTTGGGATAAAGAACGGATTGAAACGTGGAGTTCCATCGCCGCCAAAGAAGTTTTGAGCTTCGTCTTGAAAGGTCTTAAGACCTCCAATACCTGAACCCCAAATAACTCCAATTCGATCCAAATTTGGATCTGCGTCCATCAAACCAGAGTCGCTCATAGCCTCCTTAGCGGAGACTATGGCGTACTGTGAAAACTGGTCTAATTTTCTTGCCTCTTTGCGGTCGATGTGCTCTTCCACGTTGAAGTTTTTCACTTCACAGGCGAACAACGTTTTGAACTTGGACGCATCGAATTGTTGGATTGGAGCAGCTCCACTTTTACCACTAATTAAACCTTCCCAGTATTCTGAAAGATTATTTCCAATTGGTGTAAGTGCACCTAATCCTGTTACAACAACTCGTTTTAATTCCATAAACGTTGATTAATTATTTCTAATTCTTAGTTTGCGTGCTCCTCGATGTAAGAAATAGCAGCACCTACTGTTTGAATGTTCTCTGCTTGATCGTCAGGAATAGCGATGTTGAATTCTTTTTCGAATTCCATGATCAATTCAACTGTATCTAGAGAGTCAGCTCCTAGATCGTTTGTGAAGCTCGCTTCGTTTGTTACTTCGCTCTCTTCTACTCCTAGTTTATCTATAATAATAGATACTACTCTTGCATTAATATCAGACATAATAAATCTAATTTAAGGTTATTCAAGTTGCAAAGAAATAC
>JAOASF010000194.1 GCA_025210175.1 Crocinitomicaceae bacterium
TGTTTCCAGTAGTCATGCTCGTTTAAAAACTAGGCGGTTCGTCCCGACAATTTTCGGGACCGTCCATCACCACAACTCAGAATGAGAATGAGAATGAAAATGAAAAGCAGACCGCCGAAGGCAGCAGCGTAGCTAATGAGAGTTCTGCTTTTTTTGTTTCTATTTCTGCCTTTGTTAGATTTAAACTTTTCAAAGCATAATGAGACTCTCCATCGTTCTTTTGTTACTTGGGCTGGCTTCTTGTTCTACGACTGCTGAACAAAATGAAGAAGCAACTCCATCAATTTCCACTTCCATCCAGAATAAAGAGATCCTAAATCATGATTTCTTGCTCGATATGTACGCAGATTCTTATTTCCCGAAACCCCTTGTAGATAAATGCAGGAAGGTTTTAATCGACTTTTGCCTCGAAATAGAAAGAGTGAAACCGCCAGATCTCTCGGGGCTATATCTTCTATCCCACGCTGCCGCCAATAGAATAAACGACCTTCAATCTGACTTTTTTGAAAGCGGAAGTGAACTGGAAACGAGTGCTGCTGAATGCTTGGCTATAGAATTTGATTTTATAGCGAAAAGCTATGGTTTTGCTGCAGACGTGGAGGAGTTAATCGCAACGCGGCAATGGTAAATTGAATCTCTCATGCGTCAACAAAACTCGCTTTATTCCGAACCAACCCTGCACTTTTTATTGGAAGAGTACATAGACAACCAAATGTCCAAAAAAGCATCCGACATTGATTTCTTTCGCAGACAGCTCGAAAAACTTGGTTATACACCTGAGGAAGTTGAACAAATTATTGATGCCTTCGACGATGAAGTTGAGAAGGAAGAGCTCAAACGCCTACAGGAAGGCGCCACGAAAAAAAGGATCATTTATGGCACCACTCTCACTCTTGTTTTAATGATTTTTACAGTGCTTTCAGCCTTGGGAATCTTGTTCAAAGCTCAAGTACTATCATATGCTTATTTTGCGGGAATAGGAGCCTCTTTAATTACTGTTTTCAAAGGTTATGATGCCTTGAAAGATCGCAAACGAAGAAAAGTAGTCCGAGAAATATTATGGCAAGGAAAATTTCCACCCAAACTCAACCAATGAAGCTAAAAAACCTCATGTATCTTTTCCTTTTTTGCGCATTTTTGAATGGCTCATGCAGCCAGCATCGAGAGACAGAAATTTCCCAATCCACCTCCATCGCCAATCGCACCTCCATGGACTCAATTGACTTCCATTCAGGCATAACCGTAATTTATCAGGATAAAAAGGGCCGCTATTGGATGGGAAGCAAAACGGAAGGACTTGCCCTTTATCAGGATTCCACCTACCAATATTTCAAGGAGTTTAGCGGGCAAGCGATTTCAGAAATCGTGGCTATTCAGGAAGATGACAATCAGGATATTTGGATACAATCCACCGAAGGGTTCTACATATTTGATGGAGCAGATCTACATGCAAAATCATCTATCAAGGCCTTTCAACCGATTAACTGGACCCCAAAAGAAGGTGATCTTTGGTTTGGGGCTGGTACAAAACCTGGGGTATTTCGAGTTCGAAAAGGACAGTTGGTGTACCTTCCTTTTCCAACCCCTTTGCCCAATTCACAAAACTACAACGTCTATTCCGTTACCTCCATCGCACTTGGAAAAAACAATCGAATATGGTTGGGAACCTATGCTGGTGTACTAGGTTTTAACGATCAGGAATTTGATCTAATCAATAATCAAACTTTGGGACTCGAAGGATCAAAAATGAGCGTACATGTGCGCAGTGTCTACGAAGACTCAAAAGAACGTTTGTGGATAGGCAACAACGGAATTGGGCTCTGGGTCAAAGACGGTAACTCCTTCATCGATTTCTCTCAGAAATACCATCTTGTGCCAGAAAATAGTGAACGCAATGGAAAATATTCACCCAAGCAAACACTCGAACATGTGTTCGCCATTGCGCAAGATAACGATGATAACCTTTGGTTTTCGGACCGAGATACAGGCTTGTGGAAATTCAATGGTGAAGTATTCGAAAACACACCATTCACGACCAGTTCTCAGCATGAATTCATTTTTAAAATCTACAAAGATCGTATAGGAAAACTTTGGTTTCTTAGTTCCATGGGAATCGTCTACGAATTCACAAATGGCACTTTCAGCAAACGATTCTAGTTCCGCCCATTCAAAATAGGGCAAATGCCTTATTGTCTTGCGAAGTCCAGCAACCGAACTTAGAGGACAAAATTCTATGGCATGTTCGGCAAAAAATTCTTGGTTTCCCTTTTCTTGATTGCTTGCCCATTTATTCTCGATGCGCAGTTTCTCGCCTTCGGGTATCGGTCTCATTTTGGCGGAATGGGGGCCTATAAAAACGTCGTCAACTTTTACAACGCGAACAGATCCTGGCTCGACAAAGAGATGAATCCGTCGGCACACATGGTCGGTTTCGAGGTTGGTTTTGGAGGAAGCAGACCGAAATACGGTTATACCTTGGGTAGGTTTTATGCTCAATTTAACAAAACCACGGCCCGTGGAACGAACAACAACATAGCCTATAAAAGAAGCATCAAAACCAAGATTCTCGGAATTGAAATCATCGATGCTTGGTACACACCCTTGCATTACAAAGGCTTTAATTTTGGATTGGGATTGATGCCTGCTGGTTTAGGATTCATGCGCGTTCACACCGAGCTGAATGGAGAGAAAAAGCAAATACCCTTGACGGACTTTTACACCGATTTTCTTAGCTCTTCACACATGTACCTCAATTTTCATGTCGATATTACCAAACTCACGGAAAAGGAGCATTCATGGCACTTGCAAGTCTTCAACACCCTAGGTCCGACGAAAGAATACGAACTTCTTTATCTCAACCGTGAAATCAACCCAAACAGCTTCGATCAAATCAGACAGCGAACGGTGATGAAAATCAACAATAGGGGTATGAAATTGATTTTCAGTTATTAATGCACAGCCCTTAACTCAAGTTTCATGAAACGCAATGCAAACAAACACTGGCTCATTTCAGCAATTTTACTAGTCCTCTCCGGTCTTCACAATTTTGGGCGAGCTCAATTGGACCTCGTTTTAGGGCCGGGTTATGGTGTTAGCTATACCATTGGAAAATATCAAGCCATGCAGGCCAATTATGAAAGCTATTTGAGAGATATCGAGCAGAAAAACCCCAACATCAGTTACGAAGCCGACAAAACCTTTGCTACTACTTCTATTGTCGACTACCTATCCTTTCGAGTGGGTGCTTCCTTCGATGGTGGATATTTTGGCTTTTCCTTTATTCCAAACACCCATGCGCAAATCAGAAACGTTCAATTTGCCAATGGTTACGGACGAAGATTTGTTTTTTCCGAAAGACGATACGAATACATTTTCGACTTGGGCTTTGGTAGTCGAAAATTTGATTTTTTTGGATCCTTTGGCGTGAACATGAATAAGTTTCGAGTGGCTTCCTACACCCTCTACCCCGATGGCAGCGCGAGTCTCACCAACGAATATTACTACAATGGCGTCTATAAATACTTTGATGCGGGACTTAGCTATGGCTTGGGCTTTCACATCAAGCCAATTCAGTACCTTGGTTTTGAATTTCGTTATCTCTTTGCTCATCATTCTTTTCCTGGAGAAAACACAGATTTGGTAGCTCAAGAAGAGGGATTTTCGGACTTTTCCTATGCCAAAACTGTGGGAACTGATGCCTACCCTGAAGATTATACCCAAGGATTTTCCGGTGATAACAAATTAAAGCCTCAATTTTCTCAGCATTACCTCAGTATATCTGTGATTTTTCACCTAGACCCCGACAAACTCAAGAAAAAGAAAAATGAAAAAAAGTAGCCTATACATTGCCCTATCTTGCTTGGTACTGCTAGTGGCCAGTTGCGATAAGTCTTCACTCAACGATTACGAATTGTTCAATCGCCTGCAAGCCGGGAGTGGTAAATGGCAGGTAATTCAATACGAAAAATGGGAAAACACCCAAGCCAATCCGAGCATAGAAACGGAGTATCCCGAGGATTATTTCTATCACTTTTACTACAAAAGTGTAGACCTGCCCGGAGGAGCGGCAGCCTTTGAGTATGGCGACTTTTACGTAGATGGTGAACTCATTTTTACCAATACAGTGGAGGCTGAAACAGAAAGAGTTTCTTTCCCTGGAGGATTGGGAGAAGGAGAAGTTTGGACCGTAGAAAAAAACAAGCGCAACGAACAGGTTTGGCTTCGAATGAGTGGAACAGAAGCAGTTCGAATAACGCTCAAGCCCTGCTCGTGTACCCTTCCTGATGCTCCTGGAGAATCAGGTGGATGAGGCCGATTTTGAGAACTCTTCTTATTTTGGTCTTGTCCCTTAATGCTCTATGAAACACGCATTCTTATCCTTCCTTTTACTCTTTACCTCTTGGAGCTACGCCCTGAATGAAGACAGTCTTCAAAAAAGTGCGCGCTTTGCTGCTAACGATTCCCTTCGGCTAGATGCGAGAAACAAACTCATCTGGCCTTCCCTGTTTTCCAATTCAGCCAAAGCCGAAAAACTGATTAAAGACGCTGAAAAATTGGCACGTCTACCCCATCTAGCCTATGGTCGAGTGACCCTTTACGGTATAAAAGCCATTCATTTTGATCTGGCCGGACAAAAGGATTCTTCCTTGTACTACTTTACCCGAAGCTATAACGAGGCGAAAAAACACCATTTTCCCGAACAAGAAAACCATGCCCTAGGCAATCTTGGCATGTATCATTGGAATCAAGGCAACAGTCAACAAGCAAAGGAAAACAACAAAA
>JAOASF010000195.1 GCA_025210175.1 Crocinitomicaceae bacterium
CGCAGTTCCTTGAAATGCATTCTACAGGAATGCTCGTCCGGAAAAGTGGAGATGAATTCGTGGATTTTCATGATAGTAGTATTTACTTTAAGTTAACCAGAAATCAGCAACTTAACAAACCTGTGGTACACATTGGACCATTCGGAAAAATTGGAGGGGATTTCGGCGATTTAAACAATTTAATAGGTCAACCGTTCTCTTTCCGTAATACCTCTTGCCCACTTTCTTATTTTTGCCACAAAAATGTTCAGTATGCGTTTATTTTTAGTTTTTCTATTGCTTACTACCACCACTATTTACGGACAAGAAAAATTTACCATTTCAGGCTCAATTAGAGACACAACCAATGGGGAATCGATGATTGGTGTTATGATTCGACCAGTTGGCGTAAGCGGTGTGGGAGCCATTTCTAATGAATATGGATTTTACTCCATGACCCTTCCACGAGGTGAGTACGAGCTGTCTTTTTCCTATTCAACTTTTGTTACGAAGGTTAAAAAGGTGGATCTAAAAGAAGATGTTACCCTGAATATCAAACTGGCTCCAGTGGTTCAAGAGCTGGAAGGGGTAACGGCATCAGCTACTAAAAAAGATGAGAATGTTCGACAGGCGCAGATGGGGGTTGAAAAACTAGAAATGAACGAAATCAATAAAATACCGGTCATTTTTGGAGAGAAGGATGTGGTTAAAACACTTCAGCTTTTACCGGGGATAAAATCGGCAGGGGATGGAAATTCTGGATTTTATGTTCGTGGAGGTGCGGCCGATCAGAACCTCATTTTGTTGGATGAGGCCACGGTATACAATGCTTCACATTTGTTGGGATTCTTTTCCACCTTTAATTCTGATGTGATAAAAACGGCAACCTTGTACAAAGGAACTCAACCTGCGCAGTACGGGGGACGTTTGGCTTCTGTCTTGGACATCAAAATGAACGAAGGGAATAATCAACGATTTGGAGCAAGTGGTGGAATTGGGTTAATTGCATCACGATTGACCTTGGAAGGACCTATTGTAAAAGACAAGGGTTCGTTTTTGGTGGCAGGTAGACGAACCTACGCTGATTTATTTTTGAAGCTTTCCAAGGATGAAAACTTACGCAATACTCAATTGTTTTTCTATGATTTAAACACCAAGCTGAATTATCGTTTTGGAGAAAAGGACCGCGTTTTCTTGAGTGGATACTTTGGTCGTGATGTGCTTGGGATTCCTCAGTTTGGAATATCCTGGGGAAATGCCACAGGAACGGCTCGTTGGAATCACATTTTTAATAGCAAGTTATTCTCAAATACGTCAATTATTGTTTCGAACTATTTGTACGATATCGGAATCAAAAGTGATCAAGTTTCCATTAACATCGGTTCGGTTTTGCAAGATTACAACATAAAACAAGAGTTCCAGTATTTCGCCAATAGTCGCAACAAATGGACCTTTGGGGTAAATTCGGTTTACCACAGCGTTGTTCCAGGACAAGTAACTGCGAGTGAAGGCTCTGGAATTAATCCAATTAAATTGGATCCTAAGTTGGGATGGGAAAATGGTGTATTTGTAAATGATGATTTCTCATTGACGGAAAAAATCAACATTCTAGCAGGTGTGAGAATGTCGACATTTTCGGTGATTGGTAACGGTGCAAATACGTACACCTTTGATCGAGACGGTCAGATAGCAGATACTTTAAACTTCGCGAAAGGAGAACTATCCAAAAACTATGTCAATTTTGAACCGCGTTTGTTTATTTCTTACTTATACGGAAAATCGGCTTCTATCAAAGGAGGGTATTCCAGAAATGTTCAATACTTACACTTAATTTCCAATACATTGAGTACGTCGCCAACCGATTTATGGTTGCCGAGTACCTACAATGTTAAACCCGAAATTGCTGATCAATTTACCATCGGGTGGTTCAAAAACTTGAAAGAGAATCGCTACGAGTTGTCCATAGAGACCTATTACAAATACATGCAAAATCAAATCGATTATAGAAATGGAGCTAATACGCAAGCCAATGATTTGATCGAAGGTGAATTGCTATTTGGTATCGGGCGTTCGTATGGTACAGAATTTTTAATCAAACGCAAAATTGGTCAATTGACCGGGTGGGTTGGTTATACCATATCTCGAACCGAAAAGAAAATTGAAGGAATCAACAACGGAAATTGGTATTTGGCCAAGCAAGACCGCTTGCATGATATTTCTGTGGTAGCTATCTATGATTTAAACGATCGACTGTCGTTGTCGGGTACCTTTGTCTACTCTACTGGCAACGCAGTGACTTTCCCTAAAGGAAAATATGAACTGGACGGTGAAGTTTTATTTGTTTATACGGATCGGAATGCAGACCGAATGCCTGCGTATCACCGCATGGATCTTGGGCTCACGTACAATGTGAAAAAGCGTAAAAGGTTTGAATCCAGTTGGAATCTTTCCATTTACAACGTTTATGCCCGACGAAATCCGTACACCATTCAATTCCAGGAAAGCGAAACGGATCCATCCAAAACTGTGGCAATTCAAACCACATTGTTCCGCATCGTTCCAACCATTACATACAATTTTAAATTTTAAGACATGAAGAAGTTATTTGCCCTAATGAGTGTAATCGTGGCTCTTCAAGCTTGCCAAAAAGAGATCGATTTACAATTAAAAGACGCTGACCCTCAATATGTAATACGCGCTGAGGTTTTGGCAAATGATTCGGTTCACACAGTTGTAGTA
Organism: Crocinitomicaceae bacterium; assembly: GCA_025210175.1. Classification (GTDB taxonomy): domain Bacteria; phylum Bacteroidota; class Bacteroidia; order Flavobacteriales_D; family Crocinitomicaceae; genus UBA2040. The sequence goes on from JAOASF010000195.1 coordinate 2,719, forward strand.
ACCAAGTCGGTTCGGTTCGATCAAAGCAATGAATTCCCAACTGTATCTGGGGCAGAAATTGTGTTGTCAGACAACTTTGGAAACTCCACCACCTTGTTAGAAGTAGCTCCAGGCGAATACAAAACGGTTGATTTCAAAGCTTTTGAGGGAAGAGAATACACCGTTGTTGTGAAGCACGAAGGAAATACCTTCACCGCCAAATGCCCTATGCCGTTTCAGGTTCAACTGGATTCGCTGGCGTATATTCCCAATGAGTTTTTTGGAGAAACTGGATTTTTAATTGTTCCACTTTATCAAGATCCCGCTGATGTGACCAATTTTTATTCTTTCAAATACAGAAATTTTCATTTTCCAGAACTAGAGACAGGGTTGATTCTAAGAGATGATGAAGTGACAAATGGTCAAGTAAGTCAGCAGCCACTTTTTGAAGGTTTTACAGTTGATTCAGGCGATACTATCGTTTTAGAAATGGCGAATATTTCCAATGTCATGTACAAGTATTATTTCTCAAAAGAGGCTAATTTGAATCCCAATTCTGGGGCTCCTGCCAATCCGGTGACGAATTGGGATAACAACGCTTTGGGTTATTTTACGGCACGAACACTTAGTCGATCTACCGTGATTATTCCGTAAGTGAAGTAAGTTTAGTTGCGTAACGCTTGTTACCAAGTATTTGGAGAAAATGCTTGACTTTTACTGAAAAGAATTTCGGCGAGGTAAATATGCATCATTTGAATCCATTCTTTGTTCGATTGTTGGAGTTCTATTGAAGCTTCACTGTGATTTATGAGACGATAGGATAGGTCTTATATCTTGGAGGGATTCTATTTTTGCAAACCAGTTCATCGCTTCCATGTGTGATGCCTCGGAAACGGTTCATTGCATAAAAAGCAAAAGGTTATTGAAATGAAAAATAAATTGTACTCCATTTTCACCAACACATGTCCGCAATGTCATCAAGGAAAGGTGTTCAAATACAAGAATCCATTTTCTTTGAAACACTTCTCGGATATGAACGAAACATGTTCAAATTGCCAGCTTAAATACGAGAAAGAAGTAGGTTTTTTCTATGGTGCTATGTACGTTAGTTACGCACTTACTTCAGGTTTCTTCATCGTGTCGTTTATTATTGATCTGATGTATGTTCAGGCTGCAATGTGGAAGTTAATAACCTTTCTCATCGTTTCCCTAGTGATACTTTCGCCCTTGACCTATCGTTTGGCGCGACTGATCTGGCTCAACTTTTTCTTCAAATACAAAGACGAAAAAAAATAGGGTAGAATTTCCACCCTATTTTCTTTAGAAGCCTCGTTATTCGTGAATAACGGGTTGGAAGCTTATAAAAACATTCTTTTTTATGTGCTAAAATAGAATGCTCTGATCTTTCAACAATTGGCAAAAATTCTAGAAAAATCTGGTACAAGGTATAAAAAAAAGAGGTAAACGAATTTACCTCTCTTGTGTTTTAGTAGATTAATGCTTGATCAGCCTCTTGGTGGCCTTTCCTCGGTCGTTTGAAACCTGTATGAGGTAGATACCACTATTTTCATTTTCTAGATTTATTATCGTTTCGTCGCCATTCACCTGCATGGCTTTAATCAATTTGCCTCGGGCGTCGTAAACAGTAACGGTTGAACTTTCATTTGGTTCGCCCAATTCCAATTTAATTAACCCATTTGTTGGATTTGGTGAAATGGTAAACGCAATGAGCTGTTGTTCTTCTATTCCAGAAATGGTTGTAAAACTGAACGGTCCGGCATAAAAACTTTGCTCTGCTCCGCAATCTGCTCGAACATAAAATTCATAATCCGTATCCTGATCCAAGCCTGTTACTGTGTAGGGGTTACCAACTGCAGCATGGGTTGGAGTGCCTGTAGGAGCAGCTCCGAGAGTTACCAATTCGATGTCCCACGTGGTAGCCGATCCGTTTTCAGTCCAAAACAATTCAGCATCGCTTGTCGTGAGATTATTGGCTCCTAAAGCGCTGGGTTGTGCACAACTGGTAGAATTTTTCGTTCTGAAATAATGAGGGCCACTCCATCCGGAAGTAGTTCCTGTACACTGTGAGCGTACGTAGTACTGATAAGGTGTATTGGGAGTTAATCCAATAGCCTGGTAAGGGTTGCCAATCGCAGAATCGGTTGGGATTCCGGTTGCGGTTGCGGTTGAGTCCAGTAATTCAATATCGTATAACGTTGCGGTTCCGTTTTCTGTCCATAGCAAGGTGGCAGCAGTGTCGATAATGTTGTTCGCCGACAAATTGGTTGGATCATTACAGATAATGGTTTCCAAAGTGCTGAAAGCAAAAGGGCCTGCGTAAGTTGAGTTTTCCGCTCCACACTCAGCAGCAACGTAAAATTCATAAGCTGTATTGGCCAGTAATGGTGATGCTGAATACGGGTTACTTGCTGCCGATATTCCGTTTCTAGTAGGGGTGTTTCCTGATTCAAGAATTTCAACCAACCAAGTTGTTGCAGATCCATTTTCTACCCAACCTAAATCGGCTACAGTGTCGAGAATGTTGGATGCGCTTCCATTGGTAGGCGTAGCACATGCACTTGATGAAGTGACGGTAGGCGGGTTGATACAGAAACCACGTTGTTGGCCACCGTTGTCATCGTAAATGAATCGATATTGGAAATTACTCAAAGCATTGGGTGAAAAATTGGCAAAATTTACAGTCGCGGTGTAATTGCTTGTTCCACTACAGTTTTGATACAAGCCTAATCCTAGAGGGTCAGGAATAGCCGTGTAATCAAAAACAGAATACCATTGCATTGAATCGGCGTTATAATACTCAATGGAAAGAGCATCTCCTCCTGAGTTGGTATTAAAGATGGCCGTTCCTGTAAGCGTTAATTCTCCTTCACCAGCCAAATAAGCGGTTGAAAGGTCCAAAAGGGGAGAGGGGGCAATAATTTGGTCAATTGATCCCGTGCCTGCTGCATTGTCGTCGAAACTAAAGGTTGCCCCTGTGGTGGGAGAAGAAAGTACAGCGGATGCTGCATAGGTTCCTGAAAGAGTCCAGTTGGCGCTTGGCCATGCAACATTTTCACTAATTACTTGGGAAAAAGAAAATGCACTCGAAAACAAAGCACACGTAAGTATTAATCTTTTCATCATGAATGGTATTGGTTAAATATTCGGCTCGAAAGTTGTGGCTTTCTAGCATTGCTAATTTAACCATTTTTGACCAAAAGTTGAGGATTATCAATGGGTTTAAAGGTTTTTAACGACTTTCCTTTACGGTTTTTCTTCTTTCTATTAAGCCAAATTATGCAACCGGTTATCGGCAGAGAGGCAATGATTAAGGAGATGAAAAAAGCGATTGTTTTTCCTGTAATACCTGCAATTTGTCCCACATGGATATCATAATTCATGCGCATCATTTTGTCTGCAAATGTAGCCTCTTGGTACCGTTGATATATGTTGTTTGTTTTAACTTCCTCTAGGGTAAAAGCGTTAAAAAAGAGATGATCTGTGTGATAGTAGACGTGCTCCTGTTGTCGAATACTCAGATAGATAACCGGATGTTGTTTTTCCGGAAAGTGCCATTCCAATTCGTGAAAATTGTTTTGGGAGATATAATGTTGAAAGAGGGTATCGCTATTGGCCATGGTTTGGGTACTGTCTGTGTGAACCTTGGGCATTTCAAAACTTAAGTTTGTTTTTCCGCCTAACGCTTTGTGGTATCCTTTTGCAAACCACTCAAAACCAAAAACCAAACCTGTGACACAGAGAATCAACCCCAAAAAGGAACTGTAAAAACCCAATATATTATGCAGGTCGTAATTTCTTCGTTTGAAAGAAGTTGTTTTTTTCCATTTAAATGAGAAGCGCTGTTTTCGAGCATTTTTGTTCTTGGGCCACCAATGAATAATCCCACTGAATAACATAAAAGCGAAAACCAAAGTGGAAATAGAAACCAAAGGCTTTCCTACGGATGGAGGCAACCATAGATAGTAATGACCTTGTAATACTTGGTAGAAAAAGTCTGTTTTGAAATTTTTGTGGTGCAGCAAATCGCCTGTACTAGGTTCGACCCTTGCGATGGAGTAGTGAAAAGGTTCCATGTCGTAATAGACAATTTCTACAGGGTTTTGCCTGTTTTTGTAATTGACACTATGAACCTCATGACCCGGGTTGATTTTTTGACCGATTTCTCTGTACTTATCAGGGATCATGAATTCTCCTTTGCTGTTCGATAGAATATAATTGGGTTCGAGCCAAGAACTTATCTCTTCTTGAAAAGCATAAATGGCGCCTGTAAGGGCTACTATAAAAACCACTAGCCCGGAACCAAGTCCGAGCCAGAGGTGTAGTTTTCCTATTACTTTTTTTACTGTCATTAGAAATTGTATCGAAGAGTTAAACGATAGTTTCGTCCTGCTTCGGTTTGCCAGTAATACATGCCGTAATAGGGTGCGCCAGAATAAAGTGATGCATTGGCCAGGTTGTTCACAACAAGATCTACGGTTAATTTATTGAAGTTGTAACCGATTCCTCCGTCAAAGCGGGTATAGTCAGGAAGTGGGTTGGCCGTTTTGCTCGCAAACCAAGTTGAGCGACCGGCTTGGTATTGGTAACCTGCATTTAAACGCAAACCTTTTAAAAAGCCTTTTTGTACCTGGTAATGAATCCATGTGTTTTGTACGTGCTTCGTTGTTCCAGGGGTTGGGGCATTCACCAAGCTTGTATCCGAATCCTTGGTAATTCTTCCGTCCGTGTAGGCGTAGTTGAGGGTAAGACTCAAACCTTTGGTGATTTGTCCACGGGCATCGAATTCGATTCCTTTGAATTGTTGTTGTCCTGTTTGTCTCGAATACATTAATTGACCTGTGGTAGGGTCCGGATGCTCTATGTCAGTTGTTAAAAGGTTGTTCTTTGTCAACTGAAAAACAGAAGCTGTAGTATGCCATTTTCCCTTAAACCAATCCTTTTTAAGACCCAATTCTAGGTTGTTGCCTGTAATGGGATCGAAATTGTTGCCTTGGTAATCCAAGCCTGGGTTCGCCAAAAAGGCTTCGTCGTAAACTCCATAGATGGATAGATTGGGAAGAATGGACCAGCTCAAACCTGCTCTTGGAGTAAGTTTATCCGTGGTGTAGGTTCCGCTGTAAGGGTTTTCTGCTATCATGTTGGTATAGCGAGCAGCGAGTGTTAATCGTACTTTGTTTTCAAAGAAGGCCAATTCATCTTGCAAATAAGCGCTGGTATATCCGTTTCCATAGTACACTCCTCTTTCGCGAATATCTTGGCTGCGGTCCCACTGCGGAATGGTTGTGGCATTCACACGACCATACTGCGGATCGTAAATGTTGAAAGTGGTGTCACCTAACAATCCTCCTTGACTCCAGTCTGCCCAGTATTTTCTGTAAGACATGTCAACACCAGCCAATAAGCGATGGGTGATAAAACCTGTTTTGAAATTGCCATTTAAGAAAAATTGCGCATTGCGGTTGGTTCCCATGGCGTCCCAAATGCTGATTCCTCGTTGCAACAAGCTATCGTTGCCGGATACAAACTTTGTTGGCCATAGACTTTGACCCACTTGGTTAAAATGTAGATAACCAATTTGCGCCGTTAGTTTCCATTGCTCGGTGAGTTGGTGGGTGAATAACAATCGCAAGTTTTGATCCGTCATTTTGGTTGGAGCCAAGTTGGGTTCAAGGGTGGTGAAGTTATTGTCGAGGTCATTTAGTCCTCGGTTTGAAAAAGCATAGTTTCCTCCAATAGCATTGGTTGTAACGTCTTGCAAAACGTATTCAAAGAGCAACTCTGTGCCTGGCTCGATTTCGTATGAAACCACAGGTGCAATCAAATAGCGGTTGTTGAATTCGTACAAGCGATGTGAGCCTTTGGTTTGCCCCATCGTGTTGAAGCGATATTTCCATTTTTTTGCAGCATCGATTGTTCCATCCAGATCCAATGCGGCTCTTGTGAGTTGAAAAGAACCTGTGGAAAGTTGGATGCTTTGTTGATTCTTTCCAGAAGGCGTTTTCGTTACCACATTCATGAATCCAGCAGGATCAGCATTGCCCAACATGAAACTGGCTGGTCCTTTCACAAACTCAATTCTTTCCACCGTACTCATGTCTTCAGGAAGAGGTGACCAAGGACTCAACTGGGTATTCATGCCATCTCTAAAAGGAGTGATTTGAGAACCACGCATGTTGATGCGAACATAATTGTCCCAATGTTCCAGTTTGGTGGCACCCGAAACATTGCGTTGAACACCTTCCAGCATGTCGAATATTTGTTGTTCTTCAAGTGTCTCTATATCGACGACTTGTACGTTTTGAGGGAGTTCAATTAAAGGAGTTTCAATTCGCAAAGTAGGAGAGGTGGTTTCTTTTTTCACTTGAGCCTCAACGAGCATTTCATCTATGTCTTGTGAACGTTCTTCCAAAACAAAGGTGAAACTGTTTTTTTGTCCGTCAACTAGGTCTATTTCTTGCTTGAAATGTCTGTAACCCTGATGGCGAATTTCAATTTGAACCTTACCAGAAAAAGGAAGCTCGATGAAAAATTTCCCACCTTCAAAAGTGTGTTTCAAAGTCGGGTTTCTGTGAAAAATTATTTGAGAATTTTCAGTCAATTCCTTTCCGTTTTGATTGAGCACAAGACCTTCAATCGTGGTATTCGATTGTTGACCGAAGGCCTGTGCGATCATCATGAAAAAGAAGAAAATGAGAGCGTATTTGTTTTGTTCCATTTTTTAAAATTTGGCACAAAACTCCGCATTCAGCGAGGGGGTGACAATACCCTGTTTTGGGTATTTAGAATTATTCTAAATAAAATACCACAAAAACGGTAGTTCCTATGCTTGCCAAGCTTTTTCCTCCAATTCTAAGAGTAGATCGAGAGGGATTTCAAAAACAGCTGCCATTTTAAGAGCAAGAATAGTTGAGAGGTTGAATTTTCCTTGTTCGATGGCATTGATGGTTTGGCGGCTAACTTGAACCTTCTCTGCTAATTCACCCTGTGTCCAAGATCGTCGAGCACGTTCTACTTTCAAATTATTCTTCATGGCTCGATTTTTTTAAACGGAATAGCAAGTATTGAAAACGGACAATATGAAAAAGTAAAACCGTAAACATATTAAAAACCATGACCCAATAAAAATGACTATCGAAGGTGAACAGAACAGCAAAAAGTAGAATTGCATAGTTCAGATAGATTGCCCAAGTGAGCGACTCTCTTCGCAGTTGGGCGGTAAGTTCGTCTTCTACTTTTTCTTTTGAAAAACCTACCATGAATCCTCCAGCAATGATAAGTACAGAAGCGATTTCGTTAAGTACAGAATTGGTGACCAAGTAAAAAGGTCCCCACAAATGTTTATCAAAAACAGAGAGAAAAGAATCATTACCCAAAGAAAGCATGGGGATTTGGAGTTGATCATCTCCTGTAATGATGTTGTATATGCCAGTCGCAATCCCGATAAGTAGAACGAACCATCCAGGTTTGCGATAGGAATGAGGAATCAAAAGTCGAGTATTCATAGCCTTATTTTTTATTGTTATGTCTAATTTACAATATGTAAAGTTTAATTTACAAAAAGTAATGTTAAATTGACTTAAATGAATTGAAATTTTCTATTTGAAAATAAAGGGGAAGTTTGTTTAATGACAGTAAGCTTAAACAAAGCTACAAATGACTTAAGCTCGTATTTATGTAGGGTTATCGTTCTGTGAATCTATGGGGTATTTTGTTTCTTGATCCCAGTGGTACACATTAGACCATTCGGTTTTTGAGGTTTCCATTTGTTGATATAATTTTCATTCGAACCACATGATACGACTTAGCATTATCCTACGTCTTAAGGTTAATTGATTTCTGGTGTTAGAAAGCTTTTGTCAGATCTGCATCGGCCACATGAAATTAAGTGGTAAACATTCGACCATTCGGTTTTTGAAAGCTTAGTTGTAGCATTTTTCTCTAAACGGTTCAGGTGGGTGAATAGAGCATATGTCTTGATTCATTGTACTAATAATTTATTTATATGGCTCTAATTCAATTGCTTAAGTATTTTTTTTCAAAGCCAGTGGTACACATTAGACCATTCGGTTTTGAGATTTCCAATTATCAGGACAACCTTAGTTCAATCCACATAAGAATCAAGTGGTAAACATTCGACCATTCGGTAATTTGAGATCGAGATTTTTTTTACCCATTACAATTCTCCCAAAGCCCTAAACCCCAGAACAAACTTCTCCTTCCCACGAAAATAAAGGCACAAAAAAAGGGCGACCATCCGCGTCGCCCTAAGCCTGTACTAGACTTTTTTCACTTATCCTAAATACGACTTCAGCATTTTGCTTCTCGACGTATGTTTCAATCTTCTAATTGCTTTTTCTTTGATTTGTCGAACGCGCTCTCTTGTTAAATCGAATCGTTCTCCTATCTCCTCCAAAGTTAGTGGATATTTCCCATTCAACCCGTAATACAAGCGTAAGATTTCTCCTTCGCGCATAGTAAGGGTAGATAAAGAACGGTCAATGTCTTTGCGCAGTGATTCAATGATTAAGTCGTTTTCTGGACCAGGTAATGAGTCGTTCATCAGGACATCATACATGCTGGAAGAACTCTCATCCCCTTCAACCAAAGGTGCATCCATGGATACATGACGACCGTTCGAACTCATTGATTGACGAATTTCATCTGGCGTAACTTCAAGGTGCTCAGCCAACTCTTCTGCAGAAGGCGGACGTTCGTAGCGCTGCTCCAATTCCGAGAAAGCCTTGTTGATTTTATTGATGTTACCAATTTTGTTCAAAGGAAGTCGGACAATACGTGCTTGTTCTGCCAAAGCCTGCAAAATAGACTGGCGAATCCACCACACAGCGTAGGAAATGAATTTAAAACCACGGGTTTCATCGAAGCGCTCAGCGGCCTTGATCAAGCCCACATTTCCCTCGTTTATCAAGTCGGGTAGTGAAAGTCCTTGGTTTTGATATTGCTTGGAAACAGAAACCACAAAACGAAGGTTGGCCTTGGTTAAACGTTCTAAGGCTCTTTTATCGCCTTGACGAATTTTTCTCGCTAATTCAACCTCCTCTTCTGCTGTAATCAAATCAACGCGACCAATCTCCAATAAATACTTATCGAGGGATGCGGTTTCGCGGTTGGTTACCTGCTTTACAATTTTTAACTGTCTCATATCCTATTCACTTTAAACGATTAACCTACTACCTATTAGACGATAAAATAAGAAAAAAAGTTGTGTTTTTTTTGTTAATTAATAAAAATATTATTATAACTCCTCGTCAATGCATTGTAAAATGAGCGCAATCAGTAGAGTAGAGAGGGAAAATTAATTGGAAAATCCGGTTCTTTTTTAATCCATACTTCATACAAACGGGACGTGGACTATCCATTGTGAATGCGTAAATTTGCCACATGAAAATTTTAATGGTTTGTCTTGGAAACATTTGTCGTTCACCGTTAGCAGACGGTTTGTTGCGCAAAAAAGTGGAAGAGAAAGGGCTAAATGTAACGGTAGACTCTGCGGGCACTTCGTCTTATCACATTGGCTCTGAGCCTGATACCAGAACACAGGAAAATGCCCTCAAACATGGAGTGGACTTGAGTTTTTTGCGTGCAAGACAGTTTTCCAAATCGGATTTTCAGGACTTTGATCGCATTTATGCCATGGACAATAGCAATGTGTTTAACATTCTACAAATGGCTCAATCGGATGCGGATAAAGAAAAGGTGAAATTGCTCTTGGATTTGATTCCAGAACAACACAACAAGGAGGTTCCAGATCCTTATTATGGAGGAGAGCAAGGTTTTGAGAAAGTTTTTCAGTTAGTCGATAAGGCTACAGATATCTTAATAGAGGAGTTAGAGAACGCATAATGTCAAAAGTTAAAGTAGGTCGCTTATTCTTGTTGCCGTGCACCTTGGGTGGTGAGCAAATCAATGATGTTATACCAACGGAGGTACAGCAAATTTCCGCGTCTTTGCGTGTATTTGCAGTAGAGAATATTAAAACAGCCAGACGATTCTTGCGAAAATTGGATCGCGAATTTCCTATCGATGATAGTCAGTTTTTTATCCTGAACAAACGTACCAATAAAGAAGATTTGCAAAATGTGGTGAATCAATTGTTGGCGGGTATGGATATCGGAATATTATCAGAGGCGGGCTGTCCGGGTATTGCCGACCCTGGAGCGGACTTGGTTGCCCTAGCTCATCAACACGGTGTTCATATTGCTCCAACAGTGGGGCCATCTTCTATCTTGTTGACCTTGATGGGGAGCGGATTCAATGGACAAAGCTTTGCGTTCCACGGCTATTTGCCGAAGGACAGAAAAGATCGCATCAAGAAGTTGAAGGATTTGGAATACAATGTCACGCGAACGGGTTTTACCAATTTATTCATGGATACACCGTTTCGAAACATGAACGTATTGGACGATTTATTGAACGAATTGGGCGATCAAACCGAGTTGTGTATTGCGTCTAATTTGACCTGTCACAATCAGCGTATTGAAACCATGACCGTTGAAAAGTGGAGAGAACATGCCTATGATTTGGCAAAGAGTCCGACCATGTTTGCGATTGGTAAAAGTGTTATTTAATGGGAGTTTTTAATCGGAATATGATTCTATATAAAACGAAAGAAGAAATTGAAATCATGCGTCAAGCGGCGCAAGTGGTGAGCTGAACTTTGGGGAAAATTGCTGAACGCATTGCTCCAGGTGTTACACCTAAAGAGTTGGATCAATTTGCGGAAGATTACATTCATTCGCAAGATGCAGTGCCTGGATTTAAGGGATTGTACGGCTGTCCATCTACCTTATTGATTTCGGTGAATGAACAGGTGGTTCACGGATTGCCAACAGATAAACCTTTGCAAGAAGGAGATGTTGTGTCGATCGATTGTGGTGCAGTTTACAAAGGATATTACGGCGATCACGCCTATACTTTTGCCTTGGGTGAAGTAGGCGAGGAAAAGCGTCAATTGTTGAAGGTAACGGAGGAATGTTTGTACTTGGGAATCGAGCAAGCATGTGCCGGAAACCGAATTGAAGATATAGGTTGGGCGATACAAACACATGCCGAGAAACACGGTTATGGTGTGGTTCGCGACTTGGTTGGACATGGATTGGGAAAGACCTTGCACGAAGATCCACAAGTTCCGAATTACGGTCGCAGAGGTCGCGGAAAGAAAATCATGAATGGGTTAACCATAGCCATCGAACCCATGATCAATATGGGGACCGAAAAAGTGGTGCAATTGGATGATAACTGGACGATTGTTACTGAAGACGGTTTGCCAAGTGCTCATTTCGAACACGACATCGCAGTAGTTGACGGAAAGCCAGTTATTCTATCCACATTCGATTATATCCTTGAAGCTCTTGCCAAAAGAGTATGAATGAAGTAAAGACCTTTCGAGGAGTTTTCTTGGCCCTGGTATTTTACGGAGCGTATGAGCTTTTTGTCTCGTCCAATTTCGTTTTACCACTGCCTATTTTCGAATTGGTCTTATTGGTTCTTTCTTTGATCCTTTTTAAAGAAAGAAACAAGATTGGAACCCTGTGGGCCATCATGCCTGTGTTGACCTTTCTGTTTTATGTTCTTTCACGATCTTATAATTACAGTTTCGTTCTCAAAAACGAGAATTTATTATCGCTCGATCAAAGTGGGGTTTTGGATGGTATCTATGTTTTTTTCATGCTGGCCTTGTTGGTTTGGCAGGCATTGGAATTGAAGCCAGAAAAGAAGTTGGGATGGATGATGTTTTCAGTCCCTTGTTTGATTCTTGATAGTCTTTTTCCAATGATGGGATTGATCACTTTGACCTTTTTACCAAACATTATAATACACATTCAAAACAAGAAAATAATGGAGGAAGGAAACTCTATTTGGTTGTATTTCATCCTCTTGGAATTGGCCCGTGTTTTGACCCTTCAATTTTTATGATTTTTTCCTTCAATACGCTTGGACTAATGTAGGATATTGCTAATTTTGCCTCCCGATCCAATCGGAGGTTCAATAGAACAGGAGGGATGGGTGAGTGGCTGAAACCACCAGCTTGCTAAACTGACGTACGGGTAACTGTACCGCGGGTTCGAATCCCGCTCTCTCCGCATCGATCGAAACAAATCGAACTAAAACCCCAAAAAACACACGTTTTTTGGGGTTTTTCTTTGAATATCCCCCCTAAAACAAACCAAAAGAACACAAATAAAAGGTGTGATATTTGGGGCACTCATTAAACTAATAAATTCGGTGCACCCAAAATCGCTACAAAGTAAGTGTAGCAAGGGGTTCAAAAAATAAACATCTTGATTTCGTGTATTTGAGCTAATAGATTTGTTAACTCTAAAGAATGCACTATGCAATCAAATTTAAAACTCAATTTTCTGCTCAAGAAAAGCAGATTTGAACCAGGAATGGGCAGTATCATTGTCCGTCTGCGTGTGAATGGCCAACGTGTCGAGTTCAGTACCGGTCGAAAATGCCCAATTGAAAAATGGGATTCACGTCGACAAAGCTTCAAAGGGAATACCCTCGAATCGCAAAAGTTCAATCAGTACCTTAAGGAATTGGAATTGAAGTTGTACGACATCCAAAGTCAACTGATGCGCCAGGGAGGTGACTATTCTGTTTTGGACATCAAGAATACCTTTTTCGGAGAAGGAAAAGAAGTCCATTACTTACTGGATGTATTTCAAGACCACAACCGAAGAATGAAGGAACTGATTGGCGCTGAATTTGCCCGAGCAACCTGGGTGAAGTATGAAACCACCTTGAGCCATTTGCGCGATTTTATTTCCGAAAAAATGAAGCTCAAGGATATCGACATTCAAAAAGTCAATCACTCCTTTATCGTGGAATTGGAATATTACATGCGGTCGGTCAAGAAGTGTTCGCACAACTCAACACACAAGTACCTGCGTAACATCAACAAGATCATTCGAATCTGTATCAAGAATCAATGGTTGCAGCATTCGCCTTTTGCCAATTTCAAAACAAGCTTGAAGGAAGTCAATCGTGTTTTTCTCTCCGAGGAAGAAATCGATCGCTTGGCGAAAAAGACCTTCAAAAGCGAACGTATGAATACGGTAAAAGATACATTTCTGTTCAGTTGTTACACAGGTCTGGCTTACATAGATATCTATGATTTGACCATGGATCAAATTCAGTTAAACATCCGTAAGGAGCGATGGATTTTCACCAAACGTCGTAAAACGAATATCGTTTGCAGCATTCCTCTCTTGCCCATGGCAGAAGAAATTTTAGAGAAATACAACGATCACCCAAAACGCAAGGATGCAAACAAAGTCCTTCCAGTATTGAGTAATCAAAAAACGAACGAGTATTTGAAAGAAATAGCAGACTTGTGTGGCATCGATAAGGAGCTGACTTTTCATATTGCTCGTCATACCTTTGCCACAACGATTACATTAACCAATGGCGTCCCTATCGAAAGTGTGAGCAAAATGCTCGGTCACCGTAACCTGCGAACGACTCAACATTACGCCAAAATCATCGATCAAAAAGTAGGGGAAGACATGAATAAACTCAAGGAAGTTTTATTGAAAAAGCGTTCGATGGGGGCATAATTTTAACAATAACAGATAATGTTGTGAAGCACTCTTGTCTTCAGCGTTTAGATGTATTCGCTAGTAAGATTTTGATTTTCAAATTGAAAATATGCTTAAATTTAGGCTATCATTGGGATTGGTAATAATTATGCTAGCAGAAAACCTTCAAATAATATTGGAGGTTTTTTTATGTTTGGCAACCAATTATTACTATGAGTACTGAATTAACCGATCGGTTGCAAAAAATAGGCATTGATGTGTCTGCCTGCACCGAAGTGATTGCTACAACGAATATGGAGGAGTGTAGGCAACTTCTCAAAAAAACGGAAACCAACTGGAATCATTTTCAAAAAAAGGTCAAGGATCTGTGTTTGCAGAATGTAGAGGAGGAGATTTTCTTTTACAAAGAAATCAAACCAAACTTTCATTATCCTTTCGTCTTTTATTCCTATTTAAAACACTTCTTGGGACGTTATCAAGTTTTGAATCCAAAAGGACAACAAGGTTGGATTAGGAAATGCCTGCGGACTATCGAAGGGTTTTATCAAGAGAATCGAGGTTTTTTAACCTATTTGGCCATGCATGAAAAGCACATGGATCATGTTTACTTTTCTTTTCGTGAGGAACCGAAGCTTATGCTAGATGCAGATCAAATTATTCTACCCTTTGATTTCGGCTTTCAAAATCGCTATGATCTCCAATTAACGTATTTTCTGACGTTCCGTAAGGCAGAAAAATTTCTGAAGGAACTGAAAAATGAAAAGCAACCGAAAGAAAATGTGTTTCAATCCGAATTGAAATGGACCGGTTCTAAGTCGGCCTTCAATGAGTTGATTTATGCCTTGCACCAATCCAAAGCCATCAGCAAGGGCGAGTTGTCCATCAATCAATTGATTCCAGCCATCTCTTCCTTTTTCAACTTGGATCCTGGCGATTATTACAAATCCATCAACGAAATTAAAAACCGTAAAAAAGAACGCACCAAGTTCTTGAATCAACTGGTGGCTACTTTGGAAGAAAAATTCGAGTCAGATGATCGTTTTTAATGGCTTGATTGTGAGTTAAGTCTGTTTTTATTTTCCCGTAGTTCGGTCGGACTACGGGAATCTCCCTCTTTTCCTACAGGAATTTTACTGCCATAACAAACACTCTATTTTATGGCTTTAGACACAATCACCAGAGAGGATTTAATGGCCTTCCGTGTAAGCTTGTTGGAGGATATCCAAGGCTTACTGGAAGCGCAATCTCCACATCAGCCGAAATGGTTGGTGAAAAGAGAAATCAGCAAACGCTATGGGGTTAGCAGCAGCACCTTGTACAATTGGCAGGTAGCCGGACATTTGACCTATTCCAAAATTGAAGGTACCATCTACTACAACGTGGAATGCCTCGAAGAACTCATCGAACGCAATCAAGTTAAATCTTTTCAAACCCTTTCCAAATGAATCTATGCTTTCAATTAGAATCCTTTTTACGCGTGGCTGAAAGGGACGAAAACCTGAACAACTCAAGCACTTGCTTGTATTTATCACTACTTTTTGAGTTGGCTCGATCCAATCGGGAGTCGGTTCAAATTAGCCGTAAAAAAATGATGAAGGCGGCGAAGATTGGCTCCATTGCCACCTATCACAAAAGCATCAGTTATCTGCACGCGTTGGGCTACATCTGCTACACGCCTTCTTACAATCCCAAAACGGGAAGCAAATTGTCTATTCCATTTTTCTTCGGACCTGTTCAGTCTTTGGCAACAGGTTTAAAAAGTGAACAAGTTAAACGGATTGAACCTGTTCAGATTTTGTCAAGTCGTTCAGAAAATGAACGGGTAGAAGGGGTTCAACCTGTTCAAAAAATGACAAGTTGTTCAAAAACTGAACAGGTAGAGGTTCAAAAAATGAACGGGTTTAAAAATCAAACAAGTGCTGAAACACCCGTCAATAAAGGAAAGAAGCGAAGCAGTTTAAAAAATGAACAGCTTCCCTCTGAGCACAATATATATAGTAATAGTTTATCTATTACTAGAAAGAAAGAAGAGATAAAAAATCCTTCTTCTGGTGCCGAAGGCACATCTGTGCAAACTTGTCCAAAAATTGAACAGGTTAAGGAATATTTCATCCAAAGTCAATTGTCCAGTTTTGAAGCAGAACGTTTCTTCAACTACTACACCCAACAAAATTGGAAGAACAAGGAAGGTAAACCGATTTCCAATTGGGTCTTTGCTGCCAAGTATTGGATGGAGCGTTCTCAAAGGTCGCAAGGTGCACCTTCATTGAACACGCAGGTGGAAACCAACAAGCGTTACGATATTCCACTTTAAATCGCTCGAAAATGAAAACAGAATTATTCCAAATGGAGAACGGTGTTCGCCTGTTCAGTATGCCAGCCATTCTCAAAGTACTGCAAGCTCGAGGGAAGGAGAAATTTGGCGAAAATTTTCGCTTGTATCGTGAAGACCAACAATTACTCTACCTACTTGCCATTTACTTCATCCACGACCAGGAAGCGTGTGCTAAAAACAATCTGGATCTGCGCAAAGGTATTTGCTTGACGGGTCCTATTGGTGCAGGAAAAACCTCCTTGATGATCCTCTTCAATGGATGGATTTTCCAAGAGGATTCTTTTCAACTCATGTCCACACGGGATGTGGCCGGCCAGTTCAATCAACAAGGTTTCGAGGTGGTCTACGACCTGGGCAAACGAGGGAAACCGATTTGCCTGGATGACCTTGGAGTAGAAATTATACCCAAGCATTACGGAACGGAATGCAACACAATAGCCGAAGTCCTAATGTACCGCTACGACCTTTTCCAAAATCACCGCATCCTCACGCACGCCACCACCAACCTCAATGCCGAAGAGCTCGAAAAGAAATACGGCAATCGTGTGCGCTCCCGGTTGAGAGCCATGTTCAACCTCATCTCTTTTTCACCCGCATCCCCCGACAAACGCAAATAACCATGAACATCCAATCCTTAAACTTCGACGACATTGTCCGAATCCCCCTAAAACGCATGCAATACTACCGAGAAGTGTTTGCCAAAAAACAAATCGTACTCCATCACACAGTGAGCAATGATACCGTAGAAAATATCGTCCACGGCTGGAACAGCAACATCGAAAGGGTAGGAGCGCCCTTCATTATTGATCGCCAAGGCGTTTTGTATCAAACCTTCAGCTCGGCCCATTGGGCACACCACCTCGGAACGCAATTACCGAACAACCGCGAACTCAACCAACGATCCATCGCCATCGAACTATGCTCGTGGGGCGGTTTGAAAGAGCGAAGAGGGCAATTCACCAATCTCTACAAAACCATAATCCCAAACGATGAGGTCATAGATTACGGCATTGAAAAAAGAGGGTTCCGTTACTTTCACAAGTACACCGAAGCCCAACTCCAAACCCTGCAAATCCTCTTGAACTACCTATGTAACAAATACAACATACCCAAGACCTACAACCCGATGATCTGGGACTACAACCTCCAAGCTATATCAGGTAGTCCCGGCATCTATTCCCATCGCAGTTACCGGATGGATAAAAGTGATTGTCATCCGCAGTTGGAGTTGATTAAGGCCCTCAATTCCCTTTAATTAAAAGAGCCGAGTTCCTGAACTCGGCTCAACTACTACTACTTATTTTCATGGTGGAGATTTCCACCTCGTACGCAGAAGTTAGTGTTTTTGACCGGAAAAAATGCAAGATTCACTGAAAATCAGCATTTGGAGTTAATTCAACTTCCAACTTTTTAGACCCTACATCCTCTTGAAGAAATTCGTTTATATTTAAACCATCACTGCTTCAATGAAAAGACTGCAAGTACTTATTAAACGTTTTTCTAATTGGTTTTGAAGACCATGCCCGTTTTTAAGTGTTTGTTACTTGTTTTGGAGTGGTGGGTATACATAAGTTATGGCTAATAGAAGAAACACATGAGAACTAACGTAATAATAATTGTAATTAACCTGTTATTCGTAATTGGTTGCCAAAACTCGGACAACAATATAAATTATGAAGAAACTGAATTAGAAGTTCTCCAGGAAATAATTAATACATATCTGAACGATATTCACTTCAAACATATAAGTGAGGGATTAATCATGGATGCAGAATTTAGTGGAGAACCGAAGCCTAATATTGATAGTTTACGGAATAATTTGGTTTTACAGGTATATATTTCTGATGGATTAACTCCTATTTCTCAGGAATACAAAGACGAAACATGGATGTTTGAAGACAATTATACAGATAGCAACTTAACAAATAGGCTTAATTCGTTAATAAACTCAAAGAGATTCAATGAATTAGGATATCGTAAAATTGACAGAACAAAATTCAAACTTGATAAACTATACCGCCATGCTAAGTCAAGTCAACCAGAATTAAAGAAAGATGAAGAATATGCCAAATTAAGATTTTCCAGAATATGCTTCGATCCGAATTTTGAAACAGGAGTCATTGCAATTGATTACGGTCATGGAGTTAATGGAGGAATTCGCGGAGGATATCACATGGCATTTTTAATTGAAAAAAAGAATGGTAAATGGAAGATTATTTACCGACATTAATAGCCATAACATGCGGTAAAAAAAATGGCACACAATTATACTCGAGAAAAGCGCCACTTTTCCTACAGCGGAACCGTTTTGAATAAGTAAAAATGAACGAACTCAAAAAAGTAAAAGCAAGTCCCAAAACCGGAATGGAATCTTTAACCGACAATGGAAAAGAAACAAATTATAACCTTTTGGACTTTTGGCGTTGGAGCGTGTCTGACATATTGAGCAATGCGACTCGCGGAAGATTTGCTGAATTTGTCGTTGGAACAGCAGTTGGAATAGATCTTGAAAATTTAAGAGACGAATGGGATGCGTATGACTTGACAACTGAAGACGGAATAAAAATAGAAGTCAAATCTGCCGCTTATATCCAAAGTTGGAATCAAAAGAACTTTTCTACTATTTCATTTTCAATCAAACCTGCAAGATCTTGGGACGCGGAAACCAATATGCAGCGTGGCCAACCAAAAAGACACGCCGATCTTTATGTGTTCTGTCATTTAAAACATAAAGACCAAAAAACGATTGACCCTTTAAAAATGGAACAATGGGATTTTTATGTCTTACCAACACATCGTATTGATACATATGAAAGAAGCCAGAGTTCAATCACGATCAATTCACTGAAAAAGCTAGCAAAAGCTAAATGTTATAATGAATTAAAAAGCGAAATAACGAAAGCTTTTAATGAACAAAATAGCTACACATGATAGCACATTTGACTTATGGTGGGTAAAGTTTCCATAAAGGTTTTCGCTCCTTAGTCAGCTTTGATTTTTACCGAAAAGTAAATGTTTCGAAAGCGCCAAAAGTCATATTCATACCGACAAAATGAAACCATCCCATCTCCTCCTATCCGTATTACTCCTGCTCGTTTCATGCGCTCATCTTGAAACGACCACCCATAATGCAACATCCCGAAAATCAGTCAATAAGGAAATACCTTCAAAAGCTGAAGTTTTCCAGTACGTATACCAAGCAGACGGTGATAGTTACCGAATGGATATTCATTGGATTGACTCGTCCACAATTGAGTTTGATTTCGTCGCTGATATGATGCCCTGTGTTTTTGAACAAAAGGGTATTGCAAGAAAGCACCCTTTATTGGACACTGAGATAGATGAAGACCCCGATGGAATTTCCATTCCTTATGATGAATACTTTGTAAATGAAAAAAGCCGAGTTGCTTTAGCTCGGCTATCAATTTATTTGGAATTCAAATAATTCTCCAAAATGAACTTCAATAGACTTTTCTTTCCATTTTGGAATAAGTTGTGGTAAATCTCAAAATGTCAATTTCCTATTTTGAACCGCTCATTTTATTCGGTTCAAAACATTCCGTTTAATTATTGAATTTAATTTCTTATTGCAAGTACGCTTTACTTTTTGTGATAATTGTATTTAAGTGCATTCTTTAATTCAGTTGACATCGTTTCTTGCATGTCCATGTTCACATAAAAGAAGGGAATGTTTTGGGGCAATTTTTTACTAAAGGATAAAACCGTTTTGGTGTGCACCCCCATGAACTTCGTCCAATGAATGAGAAAATACCATTCACGATTAAGCAATTCATTACGGTCAAAAGGAGTTTCATTGGTAGAATTTAGATTTGAAAATATATGATCAATATTTACTTCTCCATTTGCAATCCAAATACTAGTATCTCCCGCTTTTTCAACATAATCTTGAATGTTGCCATAACAATCTTGTTTCAAAGATTCTTTGATTGTATATTTTTTTCCTGAGTGATGAATCAAATGAAAATTTGCTAGCGCATTGCGGTTGTCTTCTTCAACAAAATCGACGAACAATGTATCCGTAGGGACATATGATTGTCTTAAAGGATAATTGTTTTTTAAAAGAAACTTGTTGATCGAACTAAAATTCTCGATTTTAGGTTTTCGAACTCCAGAAATCATTTTTGAAGTGAAAACGCAGGAGCAAAGAAACAAGAGTGGCGCTGAAACTAGAAAAAATGTCTTTTTCATAACTTAATTTATCCTCCCTCCGAGGAGGGAGGATATATTCAATTTAGTCAGCTAATTTAACCAAAACTTTTCCCGAATAATTATAAGATTTAGAACCAGTTCCGATGTTCTTTGTGCCTTGCTCAGCAATTGCCTGATATACTCCTGTTTTAAGTGTATATGAGCCTGCCTCTCCCAAAAGTACCACTGGTTCATCAATACCGAATTCTTCTTCGAAATTTGAAGGGTATTCATCTCCAATCATGTACAACATTACTTCATCATCTGTTAGTTGTTCAATACCAAGTTTTACACCAATTGCACCTTCCAAATATCCAGAACCTCCTGGATTTTTTATTAATGGTCGGTTGCATACCCCAAAACATTCGTTACAACCACAATCTTTGTGATCTCGATTTCGGTCAGTGGTCGCTCTTGCCAGACGTATTGGCTCAAATGTAATATCCACATCCACATTTATTGGAGGCCAAGGTGCTCTTTGATTCAATTCTTCTTCTGTTGTTACAACAGTATTTTTTACTTCAGCTGCTTCGATCTCATCCTTATCACACGAGTTAAGGGTAATTGCAGAGATAATTGTAATTGGCAAAATTGCTAATGCAATAATTTTCTTTTTCATGATTTTAATAATAAAAGATTAATAGGTTTGATATCAAACAGTAATAGTCGTTAACTGCCACAAAATTATTGGATTTTAATTCATGGCTTCAATAGGTCCTTGATAAATACTCTTTATGGAGTATCAATTTCAATATTTCTTTGGTGAGACTTGAGTCAATAATTCCCCTCAAACCAAATCTTTTGACATTCATCCCAACTCCCAGCAGGAAGCTTCTCTATCCCTGGATTTCCAAAAATTCGTCTCAAAGCTTCTGCTTCAACCAAACGATTGTCGAAATATTTGGGAGTAATACCTGTATACCCATCAGTCAGTTCGAAATACGATTTACCTTTCATTCCGTCCGTGAATTTGCCTAAATGAAACATCATTTCGAACACCAAAGGTTTGTGATTTTCCTCACGGTTTGGGTTGAGCTCATAGGTAGAAGCAAAGTCCATAATTTTCTTGAATAGCTTTATTCGTTTTCGAATTTGTTTTTCGGTATACCCCCACCAGCCTACGGAACCAAGATTTGCATAAAAGCGAATATCCAAATAGTTGGGAGTTTTTAAATGGAAACCTGGATCACCGTGGTACATGTTTCGTTGAAATAATTCAATTCTCTTCGAAACCAATTGTCGGTAAACATTATTGTCTTCGATATTGAGTAACATCATTGCTAGTTCAAAAAAGCGCTTATTGGTTTTGTCTGGTTTGGCCTTGGGCGATCGTGGAATGAGATGATTGATTTCTTGAACAATCTCAATATAGCACCGAAACAACTCGTCTGTGATTTGAAAGAAATTGTGATGTCCGGAAGCCGATTTTAAAATCAAAAGATTGCTTTCAGCATTCACACGACTCAAAATAGACCGCAAACGATCTATTTGTGCCTGAAATTCCAATTTAATTTGTGGGATATAATCCACATGTCTAGGGGAGAATTTCATAAAATCCTTAAAACAACCATCATTGTCAATGAGAGGTCCCCAACAATCGATCATTTCCTGCAAAGTAGATTGATCACGATTGTACAAAGGCTTTCCAGATGTCAAGGTCAAATGGATGCCAATTTCGATGGGATTTCCGTGACAACAAGCGTGTAATTTTCGCAGGGCTTGTTCGAGATTCTCTTCGTTTTCTTGATTGACAAGTACCTGTACCGATTGAATATATCCTTTTTCAACCATCTCATAAATCCCTTCATTGATAAAGGTACTTGGGCCGAAATCGTCAGCAGTGTAGATTACTTTCATGATGTTTTAATTTTAATTGAAAGATCACTTATTCAACGAATTCCATCATTCGTCGAATATCTGTTCGGTTAGCTTCAAGATAAAGTTCTTTTTTCTCTACTTGTACTATTGTTTTTCCTATGAAAGTAATTTCCTCCGAAAAGGTGCGAAGTGCTGCATGTGTACCCAGATATAAACCATCTTTTCCTGGCATATCCTTGGTTCTACATGCACAAAACACGAGCAAACAAGAGTGTTTGGATAAGAAAGAAAGAGCATTTAATACTTCATTATAATGATCACCCGGCGTTGCAACGCCTATAAGCTTCCCATTTTTGTTTCTTAGAACAACCATTTTATCGATACCATTCCCGTGTTTTTGTTCATCTATAAGAATCCAACCTAATTCTAATAATCGTTGAATGAGCTCTAGTAAAGTAGTGGATTTACCACAATTTCCGCGTCCACATAACGCAATGATTCGAGGCTTCATAAGCTTACTTGTTTTTACTAGATGATTTACTCGGTTTCAAATTCGGCGTGTTTCCAGTCGTATTCTTATTATCTCTTTGACGTTGATCCTCTTTTCCTGTCGACTTAGCAATACGCTTGGGCCCGGGTTTAATAGCTTGAATTTCCATAACTTTTGAAGTTTGTTTACTGTAAATTACATTGTCAGGTTGATATGAAAATGTAGCTGTTAGTCAAAATACGGCAAATGGAGTATGAAAAATTTGGAGGCTAATGGGAGACCGAGCTCTAAGAAATAAAAAGTCAAATGGTAATGGAGTGATGAATATCTACTCTAAATGGAGTATATCAGAGAATGGTTGAGTGGAAGTACATTGGTTAAAACCTAATTTTAAATCACAGTGCTTTCCAATTCGAATACAAAGAACTGTCTTATGGTTTTCTGGTTGATTTTAAAAAGGGAATCCGTACGTAAGTGTTTGTTACTTAGATTGCGGAGTGATGGGTATACATAGGCTAACTGCAATTGCAAATAATATAGAAAATGGCAACAAATAGTGGTAAAAACTCGAGAAATGGACCAGTAAAAAATCGGAGCCAAGTCTTTAATCCGATAACTGGAAACTATGTGAAACGAGATACAAAAACTGGAAAATTTATTGATGTTAAATCTGATGGTAAACCCTTCAAAGGTGTCAGAAAAGAATCTGTATCTATAAAGGCTAATCCACTTGTTCGAAAAGAAACGGCTATAAAATCAGAGAGTGCGGTAATAAAATTAAAAAACAGCAAAAATAAGGGCAAATGAAGCATCAGATTGATTACGATCGCAATGTTTTCATTAATTGTCCATTTGACGATGAGTATGAACCACTTTTTAATGCGATTTTATTTACAGTTCACAAATGCGGATTTATTTTAAGATGTTCTAAAGAATACGAAGATTCAAGTAGCATTAGAATTCAAAACATAATCCAATTAATTCGAGAATCCAAATATTCTATTCATGACCTTTCACGTGTAAGTTTAGATGAAACAGCAAAATTACCACGATTCAATATGCCATTAGAACTTGGAATCTGTATGGGAGCAATAGAATTCAGGAGTAAAAAACAAAAAGACAACAAATATCTAATAATAGAAAGCGACAAGTTCAGATTTAAACAATTTATATCCGATTTATCTGGTCAAGATATTCGAGACCATAAAAATACAGTTGATGACGCTATAAAATAATACGTAATTGGTTAGCTGGAAAAACTCCAGAAACAATACCGAGTGCAAGCATTATTAAGAATGAATATGATAGTTTTTTAGAAGATTTACCAATGCTTTGTAGTGAGAACAGTTGGGTTGTCGATTCATCAACATTTGATGAATATTCATCTCTCGTTACAAGTTGGTTGACCTTGGTGATAGATTAACAAAAAAATGCAGTTAGCATCAACTAAAAGCCACGGGCTGCAGAACCACAATAGAGAATCCCGCGTCTCCTAGTTGAGAACCGTTATTGATCGAGACCGTTTTAGATAATGTGTTGGCTTGTTTTATATAAATCTTACATTTTGCACAGGTCCCAAGGATAATAAAGATATAAACAAGTTTAAAGGTTCTAAGTGATTGAAAACAATGTGTTTACATCAAATTTTATTACGGAATTTTTCTGGTGTATACATCTGAGTATTGAAAACTTTGGCCAAAAAGTTTCTAAAATGCAACAAAAATGCCTTAGATTCGTTGAACAAATGAAATGAACGCCTCAATTTTAGTCTCACCATATTTCAAGGCGTCCATATCATCTCTCTAAATTAGCAATGTCATTTACACATTTACCCAAAAGGCGAAAACGCCCCCTCTGGGGTGGTAAATTCTTTTGCCGTTCTTGGTAATGAACCTTGTGAAGATTAACTTCTGGTCCACACCGTCAACTGTACGAAACATAAAACTTAGATTGGTATTACCGGTAGTTTATTATCGGTCTCAAAACAATGTCTCACCATGTTTTGATCGTACCGTTCCACCTAGCCCGACTTTCGGACATGAAAAAAGCCCTTGATAAAGTGAGACATCCAAGGGCTTTTAACTTTTTTAATAATGTTTGCAGCGTAAAGAGCCAACAAAGTGACAACCAAACCACCAACCTATTATTTATAGTTTCGTATGACAAATATATTAAAACCAATTATAATATTTGTAAAAGCCAATTTTTCAATGTACGTTGGAGTAAAGATAGTGCTGCGATTGGGTTTTAACAAGTGAAGAAATGCACAAGTTCTCCGCAATTATTAACACTCAGGCTCTGTATGTCAATGAAATAGGCTGTCTAACTCTGAAAAAATAAGCGCTTGCAATTTTCTAACAATTCGGTGTTAATAATAGGAAAGAATGATTCTTGAGACACCGTATAAGACAATGACAGTAGGTGTTTTAAAAATTGAAGTCGCATGAAGTAGAACGAAAAAAATGTAAATACCTATAACACTAAGAAATGTCCCATAGGCGAGTTCGGCGAATCAGAAAAGCAGGTGCGAATTGGCAGTGCGCTAAATCACCGATTTGGCTTTTAGGAGAAAAAATTAAAAACAAAATGATGGGAGTTGGCGAAGTGCATTTCGGAAAGTTCGTATCTTTCTATCGCCTACGATAGCATTCTCCTACCGTTCACATCCATAACTAAATTTCCAAAAACCTCCCAATTCTCATCAACATTCAATCAACTGATCAAACCTTCACACCCCGTTTTAAATCCAGATCCAATCTTCATTTTCATCGACAATACATATTGGTCCATTTCAAAAAAAGACAATCGGCATGGAATCTAGAATGCATTTTCCCATACTCTGAAAGGAGTATTTCATACTATAGTCACGTTGAACCATGTCAGTTAAAACCTATTTTTAAACCACATACTTTCCTTTTCGTATACAATTAATAGTCTTACGTTTTTGGGTTTAATTATAAAGGGAAATCCGTTTGTAAGTTTTTATTACTTGGTTTGGGAGTGATGGGTATAAATAAGTTGGCAATTAGATAAAAGACAATGAAGACAAGTTACACTTTTGAACTTTTGACTCTTGATTCAAGCGGTCATTGTACAATAAAATCCGAACAAGCACTAGCATATTCTTTAATGTCCAACAGTGGTATATGGAGTACTCCAAAACTTAGAGACAATATAATCCACGATGAAGATTTAAAAATCACACTAGGTATAAGTGAAATAAGTCAAGAAGAAGAAAAGGATTTCAATATTAAGAATACCCTCATAATTAAGTTGAAAGGTGAATTTGAAGTTGTGGAACAAATTCGTCTTAAATTCTTAAAGCACCTTGATTCAGTAGGTTTTGACCAAACTTACGTTTTAACAGATGAAGTTTCTTCTCGAATTGCATGTGAAATTTATCCGAAAGTCAATAATGTAGAAAATGCGCTTCGTAAGTATTTAATGAAATTTTTCATTACAAAACTTGGCCCTAGTTGGTGGAATGTGACTGCAGACAGTGAAATGAAGAAAAAGGTTAATACACGTAAAAACAACGAGCAAGTATTTGCAAACTATATTGATAATAGGGCATTTTTAATTGACTTTGGTGAACTTGGAAAAATTGTACACTCCCAATCCTCTGGCTTTATCAGTCGAGAAGATATTGTTTCAAAGGTACTTGAACTAGATGAAACCGAAGAAGCAATTAAAAAGTTAAAAACTGAATTAGAAAGTAACTACACGAAGTTTTTTAAGGACACATTCAAAACTAACAACTTTCAACAGAAATGGGAAGAACTGGAAAAACTTAGACATAAGGTCGCCCACAACAATCTTTTTACAAAATTCGACTTAGACCGTGCAGAGGAATTAACCATAAGCCTAAGCGAAATCATAAACACAGCCAATGAATCCATAGATACAATACAATTCAATCTTGATGAAAAAGATATTCTAAAAGAAAATATAACACAAAATCTTGAAACGTATGAAGTAATTACTGTAGAAGAATTGCTCCGAAAACTAGGAGAAAGCGAAACTTGGGCAAAAAGAACTAGAGACAATTTTGTTGGTTTGAAGCATTTTGTAACCAATTATTTGGGATCAATTGGATACGACTATCGGTCAAGTTACGACCTTATTAATCAACTTGAAGATGAAGGATTCGTTGAACTTTATGAGTATCAAGGAAAGAATAATTTATATCCAGTAACCGCGATTCGAAGTGTTAGACAACCAACAGGAACCTTGTCCGATAATGATTCCTTGAAAAATATAAAGTCAGAACTTAGAAAAGAAGAAAAAAATATTCCTGCCAACACTCGCTAAGTAAATAAAAGGAGAAACGTACTAAAAGCTAATAGTAAACTTCCTAGTTTGCCGTCACGGGCCGACAGAAAAGAACTCTGAAAGTTTTGTATTTCTTATCCAAACCACTTCCAACCCTCATAAAGCCGATAATAACTATGAAAAAAACAATTATAATAACGCTCATCACAGTATACAATTTGATAACCGTCTCCGTTGTTGGGCAAACACCGATCGACGTTGCTGAAAATACACTCAAGATCGGAGCATTAGGAGAAGAAGAGTTTTATTATGGCTTTGCAGAAGGCGATCAAATAATTTTCAATTTCGAAGAATTGAAAGGGAAAGAACTTAAAGAGATAGAGATAATTGAGCTTCCGAATTCCTCAAAATTCATGGATTATAAGTCAAATAAAATTGAGAATAAAACGATTACCATTTCGACAACTGGCATTTATAAATTTCGCTTTTCGAATTCAGCTATGAGTGGACGAATTTGCAAGGTGAAAATTCAAAGAATCCCAGCAAATGAATCCACTAAAAATTTTAATACAAGCGTGTATTGGAAAACGGTAAATGATACGACTTTTACAACTGTTGAAGAACGGTATTTAATTTCTAGGGACACAGTTGTACATAACATTACAGACCAACTTGCAAAAGTCCACTCAACCACAAATGCGAATGGAAACAAGACTACGTTTAATTTTACACTCCCTCCAAATACGGTTTCCTGGAGCTATTATGTTGGTGTTGACCAAGCTGGACAAGAAGCATTTGATCAAGCAGTAAAGGAAATTACGAGCAAAGCAGCACCTGTCGTCTCAAAATTCCCGGGATATGGTCCATTGGCTGCCCTAGCGCTGGGAAGCGCCTCTTACATTTCTCAAATACAACAAGGAGAAGATATTGACTACTATATTTGTGATAGGAACAACGTTAATTTATTTTTAAGTGGCCAAGCCTTTTATTATGTAAAAAAAGGGAAAGTTATTAATGATTTTTCTCGGATGACGACTAATCTAAAAGGTTCATATCACTTCTGTCTCTCAAATGATAATGCCATAACAGGTGTTACAGTAACCGTTAAGGTGACGGCTATTGCTGTAACTGAAAATTTTGGAACACGACCAATAGAAAAAATGAACGTAACGTCAAGACAAGAGGCTTATTTAAAGAATTAATGGTTTCGAACCAAGAGTTAAGAAAGCTGGCAACTCACGGTATTCTGAATGGCGAAACTAATACGATTAAAAAAACGCCAGAATTAGCTTGTCAAATACTTTTAAGAGAAGACATCATGAATCGAATTTGGACTACATCCATTTATCCGAGCCGATTTTCTTTATTAAACCCTTTTCGTATATATAGATTAAATCCTAAATGAACTATTTCAATAAATTGCAACCTGCCGCATGTGACTAGCTTTTCCATACTCTGAAAGGAGTATTTCATACCAGGGTCAAGTTGAACCTTGTCAGTTAAAACCCATTTTTAATCATATTTCTTTCCAATTCGAATTCAATTATTATTCTTACGTTTTACCGGATGATAATTAAAGGGAAATCCATAAGTAAGTGTTGGTTACTTGGATTGGGAAGTGATGAGTAAACATAAGTTAGGGCTCAATTAAATGAAAAAGAAAAATCAACATTTTCAACAACACTTGGAGTGGGAATCATTTCTCTGGCCTTTAGAAGTGCAAAACCTGTCATCAATGCACGGAAATTATAACCTACCTAAAAATTCGATGCTTAAAATTTCAAGAGATGATGTGTATAAGCTCAATGCTGTTCTGACCGGAGAAGTACAGAATGACAGAGATCTTGAATACAAAATCGATGGTAGAACACCTATTGAAGGCGAATTAATAAAGGGAGATAAAATTTGCGGGTATGACTGCTATGGTAATATCGAATACACCATTGAACGCTTTCTACTGAAGAATATAAATTCCAGATATACAGGAATGCCCCCCAATATCATGATAAATTTTCAATCATCAGTGATGCTGGCCTCGATAGACGAGAAGTTCTCAGAGGATACTAGACCTGTCAGTTCAATACTTGACTTTTATTTATCAGGAAAAATTAACATGCTCTTTCCGAGAAGCACGGATAGAGCTATGGAGGAGCGATATAGTAAATCTCGACACTCAATTGATCCAGAAGTTAAAAAACCGAAACATATATCTGCCAATACTCATGGAGCTAGTAGAGATTATTTCTACATAGAAACCTCTGATTTTAATTTCATAGTTCAAATGGTTGATAATGGTTTTCTACCAGATTGGGCAAATGGAATTCAAATTGAGTATAGAACGGACTTTAAAAAAATACCAAGCGAATTAGAGCGTGAAGCTATTTCGGAAATTGTCAGTTTCGTTCTAGGTACACACCTATTAAAAATTGGCGAAAGCCATATTGACGCATCCAATAATGTATTGTATAGAAAGTCCATGAACCCTTGGGGAGACAATGTAATTTCCAAGTGTAGTTCATCAGCATCCCCACCAATTAGTTTGAATGATCACGAAGACAGGGATAAAATTGAAAGAGTTTTGAAGAAACTTGTTCCAAAATATTTAGAACTGAGAGAAAATTTAGGGTTCAAAGATGTCCTTTGGAAATACTGGATTGCTAACGAACTTGCAATTGGAACCAACTTACCAATTCTATCAAGTGCTTTGGAGAGTCTAGCTGAACGATACATAGAGTCAAATGACCTAACACGATCATACAGCAAAGCCGAGAAAACTGCTTACAAAAAGTTGATCAAGCCTGAGCAAGATTCTCTGTCTGAGAAGCTAGAATCTTTCGATTTTTCAAAAAGAGTGCTAGATATTTTGGTTAATCCATATTCTCTCGGGGTTGGACAGAAATTAAAACTGTTCTTCCAAAAAATTGGATTAGATTTTTCGAATGACTCCGTGGAAGCAGAGGCTTTGAAGGCACGGAACAAAATGACACACAGCTCATTGGACACATCTGACGAAGAAATGATAAAATATTTAAGACTAAGTGGCGCTTACAAATCTTTATTCAATAGAACTCTTTTGAAAATTCTTGAGTTTGACGAAACATATATAAACTTCTATTCCAAATCACCTTCGAACATTGACATGTCTGAAAACATGAAAAGAGAATAATAACTGAGCCCAGCAAAACCTGTAAGCAATAGCGCCCTGCGGGCCGCTAATGCTCATAGCCGAAATCGCGTTACCCCATTTAAACCCGAAGTCAGTCTACCTTCATTTTCTCAGCCAAAACTAATTATCCAAACCCCTATCAACCTCATCAACATTCAATTCGCGGATCCAAACCCTTACAACCCATATTAAACCCAGAGCCCTACCAACATTTTTCATTGACAATACTTACTGATCCATCTTAAAAATTGATTGACAAGCACGTCTATAACACATTTTCCCATACGCTGAAAGGAGTATTTCATACTAGAGTCAAGTTGAACTTTATCGGTTAAAACCTATTTTTAAACCACATTGCATTCCAATTCGAACACAAATAATTGTCGTACGTTTTCCAAGTTCATTATTAAAGGGAAACCCACTGTTAATTGTTTGTTACTTGGATTGGGGAGTGATGGGTATATATAAGTTAGGCTGCACTAAAAACAACAAATGATAAAATCAATAAACATAGAGTCTTGGAGGCAATTTGACAAAGTTCAAATTAACTTCCACGATAGGCTGACAATACTTACAGGTGCTAATGGTGCTGGAAAGACTACCATTTTAAATATAATTAATCAGCATTTTGGTTGGCAAAATCAATTAGTAGGAACTGCAAAAAGAGATAAGAAAACAGGTGGACTAAATTACTTGACTGGATTTTGGAAGAAACTAATGGAAACCACCATAAATCCAAATGATAATAATCCTGATAAGATTGGAGTACTTCACTACTCGAATGGACAACAAACGAACCTATTAATTCCAAAAAAAATTGGGACAGTTTATAATGTTCAAATCCAAACTCAACAACCTCTAAATGGATTTAATATACCTTCTCATAGACCAATATATAAGTACCAAGCTGTTCCGAATATATCAACAAGTGTAATTACAAAGAAACAGGCATTTAATAGTTATAGACAATCTCAAAAACAAAGATATTTTAGCCAGAGAAGTGAAAAAACAGAAACCTATTTCATTAAAGAAACTCTTATTTCACTTGCGGCTCTTGGATATGGCAATCAAATTGTAAATTCTAATGAAGGAGCAATTAAAATTTATGAAGGGTTCATTGATATCCTTAAAACAGTTCTACCGCCAAAACTTGGTTTCAAGTCTCTTTCTATAAGAATACCAGAAGTAATTCTTGAAACTGAATCAGGAGAATTTAGTATTGACGCAGTATCTGGTGGAATTGCTTCCATTATTGATTTGGCTTGGCAAATCTATATGTTTGATGACACCGAAACGCCTTTTGTAGTTTCATTTGATGAGCCCGAAAATCATTTGCATCCTGAAATGCAAAAAACTCTTTTGCCAAATTTTTTAAAAGCCTTTCCAAATGTTCAATTTATAGTAGCGTCACATAATCCATTCATTATTTCATCAGTAGATGATTCAAATGTTTATGCTCTAGTATATAATGAAGAAAATAAAGTTACTTCCGAATTACTTGAAAATTTTGAAAAATCTGGAACTGCAAATGAAATCCTTCGTCAGGTTTTAGGAATTGAAACAACAACACCAGAATGGGTTGATGAT
Source organism: Crocinitomicaceae bacterium (assembly GCA_025210175.1). Lineage (GTDB taxonomy): Bacteria > Bacteroidota > Bacteroidia > Flavobacteriales_D > Crocinitomicaceae > UBA2040. Next base: position 34,158 of record JAOASF010000195.1, read on the forward strand.
AGGATTGACCAAATTTTAAATAAGTATTCATCTACTGGCATAACACCTGAAAATATTCAAATTTTCAAAAATGAACTAACAGAAATAGGTTTGAATAAATATATTAATCAGGCAGTTGTCGAACTAATTTCTAGAAAAAAATGATTGAGCTTAAAAAGAAAAGCAAGCCTCAATTACTTATTAATAATGGAGATGCTTGGACTGCTGATTTAATGACAGAGTTTTACCAAACAAATACAATTAACAAAACTAAACAGAATCGTTATAGTCGCACAGAAATTAAGGAAGTTCTAGTTGAAGAAACCAATGGCAAATGTGCCTATTGCGAAAGTAAGGTAACGCATATTTACCCTGGAGATATAGAACATATTATTCCGAAAGCAAAATTCCCAAGATTAACGTTTACTTGGAATAATTTGACATTTGGTTGCTATTGGTGTAACAATAAAAAAAGAAATTTTTTAGACCGAGCAAATATGATGTTGAATCCATACAAAGATAAAACGAACGAACATATTCGTGCTTTTGGACCGATTATTTGTCATATCAATTCTAGTCAGAGAGGCGAAATAACTTGGAGAGTTTTAGAATTAAACCGAGCAGAGTTAAGAGATAAAAGACAAGAAAAAATAGAAGAGCTTCAGGTGTTAATTGATAAATATAACTTAACAACGAATCCGACTCTTAAAGGACTTATTGAAGTTGAAATATTAGATTTTATTGAAAGAACTGATTACTCTTTTAGTTTGAAACAATATTTTGAAGATAATAAAAACGCAGCCTAACAATGTATATAAAAAATAGGCGAAATAGTAGTGAATTCAAGGGTTTTGGCTCGCATCAAACTTTGTGCTTAACCGAAAGTTTAGTACTTCGTAATCGCCTACTTTTCATATACTAACCGTTGTGCTTCACGAATAAAACAAATCTAAATGTGGTCAGATAACGAAACAACAGAAGACTTACTCGGATTCAAGGTCCATGCTGACTTAATTACTGAAGTAGTAAAAGATGATGCATTGTTACCAATAACAATTGGTGTCTTTGGAGATTGGGGAAGTGGGAAGTCGAGCATTCTAAAAATTGCTAGTGAACAATTAGATGAACAAGATGATGGCACTTTTGTATTGTATTTCAATGGGTGGTTGTTTGAAGGTTATGATGATGCAAAAGCAGCATTATTAGAATCAATAATAAAAGAGTTTGAGAAAAATCAAACATTTGGAGCTAATGTAAAAGGAAAAGCAAAGAAATTACTTAAGTCCGTTAATTGGATGAGGGTTCTAGGATTAGGATTCAAGAAAGTAGCTCTTCCAGCTGCGAGTGCATATTTAACGGGAGGGGTTTCATTGATCCCTTATTTAGTTGAACAATTTGGAAGCTTAAAAGCTGAAGATATTGCAGAAAAACTTCAAGGTGAAGAATCCGAAGAATTTCTAAGATCACTTTTAAAAGATAAGGAAGCCGAAGACAAATCTATGCTTGTACGGGAATTTCGAGATGGATTTGCTGAACTAATTGAGGAATCTAAGATCAAGAAACTAGTTGTTGTCATAGATGATTTGGATAGATGCACTCCTGATAGAATTATCGAAAACTTGGAGGCCATAAAACTCTTTCTTAATGTTGAAAAAACTGCATTTGTGATTGGAGCGGACCCAAGAATTGTAAGGCACGCAATAGAATATCGCTTTAAACCGAATCATGATGGAGGGGACAATGATAGAATTGTAGATGATTATTTAGAAAAGCTAATTCAAGTTCCGTACTACCTTCCTAAATTATCAGACTCGGAGGTAGAAACATATATCTCATTGTTAATTGCAAAAAGAGATTTAACAGGTAATTCTTTTCAAAAAGTATTGGACGTATTTTATTCCTATAGAGAATCAAATAGATATAGTGTTTTTGGACTTTCTAATGTAAAAGATCATTTGGAGAAAGAAGAGTTTGAAAAGTTATCTATAGGACTTTCTTCAATTCCTGCATTAGCCCCTATAATAACTCAAAGCCTATACGGTAATCCTAGACAAATAAAACGATTCTTAAATACTTTCACTTTGAGAAAAAGATTGGCTGATATCGCCAACATTACTGGGTTTAATGATGCTGTCTTGGCAAAACTTATGATTCTTGAATATTCTGAATTACCTCTTTTTAAGGAATTATACAATTGGCAAATAACTCAAGAGGGGATGCCTTCACAAATAAAGGAACTAGAAGGGGGTTGTGAAGATGGTACATTAAGTGAAAAAAAGGAACGACTTGAAACTAACTATTCTAAATGGACAAGAGAAAAATTAATCAAATGGTTATCGGTCGACCCTAAATTACAAGACGTTGATCTTAGAGATTATTTTTGGATTTCTAGAGATCAAATCTCTTCAAGTATTCTAGGGGCAAGTTTAGTTCCGCCAATTGTAAAGTCATTATTTAACAAATTAAATCAAGATAGCTTACCAGCAAAAGCATCTAAACATATAATCAGCACTGAAGTAAAAATCTTAGGAGAATCAGAGTTACCACAATTTCTTGTTTTTTCAAGTTCAATCCTTAAGAAAAACAAAAACCAAAAGAGGCTATATGATGTTTTTCATTACCTGATTGAAGAAGGTGTAGAAGGAGCAGAAATGTACTACAAAGAAGCATTGATGAACATTACAAATAATGGAGTTGAAGCTGCCGTTGGGAATAGTTTGAAGAGAATAAATGTATCCGAATCATTCAGGCAGTTTTTAAATGATTTTTTTAAAGACAATAAATCTCCTGCATCAAAAGCATATAATCTAAAATAATGGGAACTTCTAAATCATATAAAGCAACAGTACAAGGACAACCTCAATGGGGAGAGTTAAGTAGTTCCGTTACTAGAAGTTGTGATGGAGGAGATGTGTCATCAGACAGTCTATCGCGAATACTAGGGAACTTTGTGAATGTAGTCGGAGGGGCTAGTGTTTCGGGAAGAGGAGGCTCAAAAATAGCAGGTAGAAGTGGAATCAAAACAGCCAAAAAGTTAGGAGGATTTATTGGTGGTTTTGTTGCTTCTGGTGGAGATTTATCACAAACATTATCTCAAACAGGTCTAATCGATTTAACAGGTAAATCGGTTGAGGATGTAATTGATCATTTAATAGAGTTTTGTTCTGGTCCCGCTTCAACGATTGATGCCCGTGCAGCTAAAGAAGCTTCTAGAAAATTACTGGAGGAAATTGCTAGTAACGCAAGTACTATTGATGAGTTGCAAGAAAGTCTTCAAAATACGGTTGACCGAGAAACGCTTGAAGGTTTAATGGTTAAATATTTTGGATATTATGTTCTTGAGCACTTATCTGTAATGTTCTATGAACATTTGGTAATCAAAAAGGGAAAATCTGAATGTTCCAACTTATTCAGACAAATTGAGGCATTTATTATTGATCGATTGGATGAGATGAATAAAACAAACCCATTAAATAATATAAATTGGGGAAGTGATGATGCAGATAGACTTATTAAAAATATTCAGCAAGATGTACTAACAGTTTTTGAGAATCATGAGGGTTAATGTCGAAATAACAGCAGCTAGTAATGGTCAGTTTGCAAACTTATTTCTCTGCTATACTGAACCTGAAACGGAAAATGAAAAAAAAGTTCAACTAAAGTTTCATGACTTCACTGACCTGCATGACTTTACAAATGACACTTCTTCATTAGGTTTTGATTTCTTCTTAATCTCAGCAATAGTTTATGGAATTGATGACCTCTTTTCCAGAGAAAAATATTCATTTAATGGCTGGACTAGAGAATTTGAAATTCAGTTCCCAGTAAATGACATTGATGTATGGACTCCTACAGCTGATAGCCTTAATGAGGCATTGACTTTTCTAACAGGAGATTATTGGTCTGTTTCTTTTTCCAGCCTGAATACAAGGATTTACGTTGAACGAGGAAACAGAATAAGAAGTTTGATTCCGCAATATGACTTTGGAGACTATGAATTTGCAAGCCTTTTTTCAGGTGGTTTAGATTCGTTAATAGGTGTGATAGATGAACTGACCAATCTTACAAATGATAAAAAGGGAATTTTGATTTCTCATTCGGATGGAGCACACGCAGGACCAAAAATTGATCAAGAAAGGATACTTCCTAAACTAGAAAGCAACTTTCAAAATTCCATAACACATTTAAGCCTTAGGGTTGGTCTGTCAAATACTGACCAAGATGGAAATAAAATAGAACGTGATTCAAATCAAAGGAGCAGATCAATTTTGTTTTTGGGTATAGCGACTTACATTGTTAATATCATTCCGAACATTAACACACTTCTTTTGCCAGAAAATGGGACAATTTCTTTAAATCATCCGTTAACGCCATCAAGAAGTAGTTCGTTAAGTACAAGAACAACACATCCTTATTTTATTGAAAAAATTCAGGAGGTTTTAAGACAAACTGGAATATCCGTTCATATCAATAATCCTTATTATTCCAAAACTAAAGGAGAAATGGTTTTTGAATGCTTGAACCAAGCAGTCTTAACAGAGTTGTTTCCTGAATCTGCATCTTGTGGTAAAAGAGGTCATACAGCCCATTGGGATATTAAGAATGCTAAGCAATGTGGTGTGTGTATGCCTTGTATCTATAGAAGTGCTTCTTTACACAAACTCTATTTAGACAATGAGGTCTATGGATAAGATTTACCTAATCTCCCTGATCCAATTAATGCTTCGCCTGATA
>JAOASF010000196.1 GCA_025210175.1 Crocinitomicaceae bacterium
ATGGCATAGAAAACTTGTGAGTTTGAAGTAGATTCAGCTTCTGAGAAGAACAATCCTGAAAAACCTCCAAGAGAAACTGCTGGTTGACCACCGTCGTAAACAGGTGTTCCCAAAGTTGGCCAGTTTGAAATAGCCGTATTCAAAGTATGCAATTCGATGCTTGGAGTTCCTGCCATGTGGTCTTTGTAATCCAATGGAAGTAGATCCAACAATGTTTTGGTACCCAAGTCGATTACAGCAAATGCATTGTTCTCTTGCAAGTTCACATAAGCCTTGGTTCCATCCTCAGTAACTGCGATGTACTCTGGTTCCAAATCTTGAGCAACCGAAGAAAGACCGTTGTTACCGAATATGCGAAGACCTTTGTTTTTAAGAGATGCTTTTTTGTCGTTGTAAGCTGTGAAGTCTACTGAAGTAACGGTAGCACTTGACAAACCTGCTGACAAATCAATAATAGATACTGAACCTTCTGGATCGATTGTGTAATCATCATTCGGTTCTCCTTCATTGGCAACCAACAACATGCTTCCATCTGGTGTGAAAGTGATCATGTCTGGCAAAGCACCTACCGTAATTGTTGTTAAAAATGTTCCGTCGATGTTAAAGAATACAACTGAACCGTTATCTGTTTTTACGTTCGCCTCAACAGCTACTGCCACCAAAGTATCGAAAATAGCAACTGAGTTTGGTCCACCTCCGTAAGGAGATAGATCAATTGTCGAAATCAAAGTAGTGTTGTAGGGATCTGCAACGTTAATAATGGTAAGCGTATTTGCACCTGCGCTGGTGAAGTACCCTCTTTTAGATGGAGCGTGGAATGCCACAACCTCCGCAGCATCCGGTGTTCCTGTCGAATAAGAAGACAAATGGTTCAAATCAGCCTGCTGTGCTGAAACGTTCCATGCAGCTCCTACTCCAATAACAAGAAGTAATTTTTTAAACATGTTTTGCAATTTGTAATTAACACCGCAAAGCACGTTAATGAGGAAGCAAAACTCCTTAGAGAAAAATTAAACCTAAATCAATTTTTTGTTAGCGAATTAACTAAGTATTAAGTACGTCATTCTCTACTCCGCGTAAATAAGCAAATTTGTCTTTTTTATGAAGAAGGCTTCAATCCAAATCTTCTTACCTTCACCGCATGAAAACAGTAAGCAAGGATGGATACTACGCCATTGGCGTTTATCGAGGAAGAACCGAACACAACATCGGTACACTTTGGCGATCAGCCTATATATTAGGTGCTTCCTATATTTTTACTGTGGAAGGGCGCTATAAAAAGCAAACATCGGATGTAGTCCGAGCCTGGTCGAGAATTCCCTTGTTTCATTACAAAGAAATGGATGACTTGCTCAATAATATACCGTATGATTGTCGCTTAATTGGTGTTGAAATCACGGATGACGCACAAGAACTATACGAATTTGAACATCCGCAACGCGCCATATATCTACTCGGTGCAGAAGACATCGGTTTACCACCCGAAATTCGCGAGAAATGCCACTTCATCATCAAGCTAAAAGGAAACTCAAGCATGAATGTAGGCGTCACTGGAAGTATTGTGTGCTACGATCGCATTAGCAAAATCCCTACTGAACTACCCAAACACCATAAGGCAGAATGAAAATGTGAATGAGAATCAGAATGAGGCTTAAAATCTTACATTCTGTAATTTGCTAATCTGAAATCTGCCAATCTGAACTCTAAACTCTGTACTCAATACTCTCTACTCAATACTAACCCCAACTACATTCCTGGGAAACCGCCACCCATTCCTTTCATCTTCTTCATCATGCCCATCATGTTTTTCGGATTGGACATCATTTTCATCATTTTTTTGGTGTCGTCGAATTGCTTCAACAATTTGTTCACCTCAACGATTGAAGTTCCAGAACCTGCTGCGATACGGTTCTTTCGTTTTACATTGATAACTCCTGGATTTGCCCTTTCGTCTGGAGTCATTGAATAGATAATCGCTTCGATGTGCTTGAAGGCATCATCATCCACGTCAACGTCTTTCATGGCTTTACCAACTCCTGGGATCATTCCCATCAAGTCTTTCATGTTCCCCATCTTCTTCACTTGCTGAATCTGATTCAAGAAATCGTTGAAATCGAATTGGTCTTTTTGAATTCTCTTTTGAAGTTTGCGTGCTTCCTCTTCGTCGAATTGCTCTTGGGCTCTTTCAACCAAGGAAACAACGTCCCCCATACCTAAATACGGTCGGCCATACGAGATGGATAGAACACGTCCAACGCATCCATTTTCTCTCCTGTTCCGACAAACTTGATCGGCTTGTTGACAACCGTTTTGATCGTCAAGGCAGCTCCACCACGTGTATCACCATCTAACTTTGTCAATACAACTCCGTCGAAATTGATTTTGTCGTTGAAGGCCTTTGCAGTATTCACGGCATCCTGTCCGGTCATGGAATCCACAACAAACAAGGTCTCCGTTGGATTGATAGCCGATTTAACAGCTGCAATCTCGTTCATCATCGCCTCATCAATCGCCAAACGACCTGCGGTATCGACGCTCACTACATTGAATGAATTCGATTTTGCATGCGCGATAGCAGCTTGAGCGATGGCTACTGGATTCTTTTCTTCTTTGTTGGAATACACCTCAACACCCAACTGCTCACCAAGCACGTGCAACTGGTCAATCGCCGCTGGACGATAAACGTCACAGGCAACCAAAAGGGGCTTCTTCCCTTTCTTTGTTTTGAGATAGTTGGCTAGTTTACCTGAGAAAGTCGTTTTACCCGACCCTTGCAAACCAGACATCAAAACGATAGCTGGATTTCCTTTAAGATTGATTTCAACCTCATTTCCTCCCATCAATTCGATCAACTCTTCATGACAGATTTTAATCATGAGTTGACCTGGAGAAACCGCATTCAATACGTCTCTACCTAGCGCTTTTTCCTTTACGGTGTTCGTGAAATCCTTGGCTGTTTTGAAGTTAACATCGGCATCCAACAAAGCACGACGTACTTCTTTCAAGGTTTCAGCCACGTTAATTTCCGTGATTTGACCTTGACCTTTTAGGACTTTAAATGCTCTTTCAAACTTTTCCGTTAGATTTTCAAACATGTGCGCTTATTTTGAGGGCACAAATTTAATGAAAAGTCAACGATTGAGCGGTATAATGCATCAAGCTTTTTCTGCTTGAATTCTTTTGATTTTGATATTGAAGTAGGCAAAGACAACGGTCGTAATTGGACTCAGGATATTGAAAAAGCAATACATCCAATATTCGCCAGTTGCCACTTTTAAAACTGATGCCTGCGCTGCAGCACAGGTATTCCATGGAATCAATACACTGGTAACGGTCCCCGAGTCTTCTAACGTTCGACTCAAATTTTCTGGTGCCAAGCCTCTTTCGCGGTAGGTATCAGCATACATTCTTCCAGGCACGACGATAGCTAAATACTGATCCGATGCCGTCGTATTGAAGAAGATACACGTCCCTGCCGTTGAGGCAATCAAGGATCCGGTCGACTTTGCTTTCTTAACGATGGTCGAGGTAATTTTTTTCAAAATCCCAGTAGTATCCAAAACACCACCGAAGGTCATTGCCGAAACGATCAACCAAATGGTCCCCCACATGCCCGACATGCCTTTTGCAGAAAGCA
>JAOASF010000197.1 GCA_025210175.1 Crocinitomicaceae bacterium
ATGATGCCCGAGATGGATGGGATGGAAGTATGTGAAACGCTTCGTGCGACTCCTGGCTTTGAAAACACCTTGATTTGTTTCTTAACAGCACGCAATGAGGACTATTCTCAAGTGGCAGGGTTGGACTCAGGAGCCGATGATTACATCTCAAAGCCCATCAAAACGAGAATTCTAATTTCGCGCATCAATGCCTTGTTCAGAAGAAACCGAGTAGAAGTAGCAAGTACAGGTAATGTAAGCGGCCTGGTCATCAATCGAGAAAAATACACCGTTGAAAAAGATGGAGAACGCATTCACCTTCCTAAAAAGGAATTCGATTTGCTTTCGCTTTTGATGTCGCGTCCTGATTTTGTTTTTGAAAGAGACTACATCATGGAGAAAGTTTGGGGAACCGAAATAGTAGTTGGAGACCGTACCATTGATGTACACATTCGCAAGCTTCGCGAAAAGATTGGCGACCATCACATCAAAACCATCAAAGGAGTAGGTTATAAATACATCGATGATCCAACACCAGAATAAAAAATCTTTACACAAAAAAGGGAGGCTCGAAAGCCTCCCTTTTTGTTGATCTATACAAGTTTATTAGAACTTATTCTTAATGTCAGTCCAAGACCAAGTAGAGAACGCTGAGTTGTCAGCACCTGTAGCCGTAGTAGAAACAACCTTAGCAGAAGCTTGAGTTTGATCGTTTCCTTGTACCGGACAAGCAGCTGAAGAAGAGTTAGTTGAAGTTGTATAAACTTCTACTCCTGCAGCGATTTCAGAATTGATGATCGTCAATTTTGGTGTTGAAGCGATCAAGTTAGAACATGCGTCTGTCTTAACGTCAGCACACTCGTTTTGGTAGCTTGCACGTACTTTGATTTTTCCGTTTGTAAATCCTGTTGTACGCAAGTTGTTAACTGTACCTTGAGCTTTGTCTTTGAAGTCAGCCGGACGAGCAGCACCGTCTTTAGAGTAAACTGTACCGTTGATCAAAGTAAACATACCCGTTGTGTAAGTTGTACCTTCTGTTCCGTCGATTTCCAAACCTTTGTCTGAATCAGCATTTTGGATAACTACATAGTTGGTTACTGTACCAGCGTAGTTTTGGTCGATATCGATTGCGTCATCACCTACGTATGCTACCAACAAGTTGGTTACGTTAACTGAACCTCCGAAGAACTCAACACCATCATCCGTGTTCGCCAAGATCTCGATGTTTGTGATAGTTGTTCCTGAACCAACACCTCCTAAAGTCAAACCGTTGATTTCGTTACCTGCACCAATCAATGCACCACCGTGACGGATAGATACGTAGTTCAAAGTACCTGAGTTATCCAATGGATCGTTACCTCCGTAAGAACCGTAAGTCTCAGAAGCTGGGATACCTTCAATTTGAGAAACGTCATCTCCTGAAGAAGCTGAAATAGGTGCGTTACCCAAGATCAACAAACCACCCCATTTTCCTTTGTCGTTTTCGTTCAAGTTAGATCCAGACATTTGTCCGATTCCGATATTATCCAATACAGAAGTAAAGATGATTGGCTTTGCAGCAGTTCCATCAGCGTCAATTTTCGCTCCACGTGCGATAACCAATGCAGAAGCAGCAGTTCCTGAACCTTCAGCACCTTTGATGATAGTTCCTGGTTCGATTGTTAAAGTAACTCCAGAGTTCACAACAACCTTTCCGTTCAAAATGTAGATTTTGTCTGCAGTCCAAGTTGTATTAGAAGTGATGAATCCAGTTACTTCTACTTCGTCTTCAGTTGTTACAACGTCATACGTACAAGACCCGTCGTCTTTTTTTGCTTTTTCGCTGTAGTTGTTTGCGTTCTCATCTGTACATCCTTTTCTGTTACAAGATGTCAAGTTGATAGATACTGCAGCGATCGCTGCCAACATACCTACTTTTGTTACGTTCATTTTCATGTTTATTTGTTTCAATTTCTTTGATGCAAAGTTGCAGGTACAACTTGAATACTAGCTTTAATTAACCTTATGATTTGTTTACTCTTGCGTTAAGACTATGTTACCAACATTACCTTAGCGTATCTATACTAAAATAGGGGACCGAAGCCCCCTACTCTATTTTTTGGTTACGAATGAAATCGTTTAGTTTTTTTCTTCTTGCGCTTGAGCTTGCTCAACTTCTGCTTGCTTCTTCTTTTTGAATTGATCCAAACGAAGGCTAACTGAAGCCGTTGCGTTTACACCTGGCTTAAACGAGTAGTAAGTCTCTCGTTGTCCATTGTTACCTTGGTAGTATTGAATACGTGTATTGTTCAAGATGTTTCTTACTGTCAAACTTACACTCCACTGCTCTGTAGCTCCGAAGGTTTTTGATCCTTTGAAGTTCAAACTGTTGAACTGACGCTCGTATACATCTGGAATCAATCCAACACCGATTACTGCCAAACGTGGACCTTGTACGTTGTACGACAAGTTTAATACCAAGCCTAATGAATCGTTTTTGAAGTTGACAAAAGAGTTAATTGAGAAAGGAGACTGACCGTACATAGGACGGAAACGAGAGATGTTTTCATCACCACGAGCATTGGCCACGCGGTTGTCGTATTCTGAAATAACTGTATCTCCTTTGTTCACCAACACTTTCGTCATATCAATTTGAGAAACGATGTAGTTCAAGTTCGTTCCAGCCACAAAAGACAAGTGCTCTTTTTCCTTCTTGTTGAATCCAATTGCTTTACGCAATTCGAATTCCAATCCGTATACATCTGCTTGACCTGCGTTTACTGGCAATACTTCGTTTGGTGCTTGCTCATAAGTTGCAATCTCAATTGGGTTGTAAAAACGCTTGTAGAAGGCACTCGCAGAGATCAATTCTGTACGTCCGAAGAATTTCTCCCAACGAACATCAAAGTTGTAAATGTCTGTTTGTGCCAACAAGATGTTTCCGTTGAACGTACGTCCCAAGATCGGGTCGAATACCTGAGCGATTGATTTCTCACGGAACGATGGACGAGCTACCGTTTTAGAGAAGGCAAAACGCAAGTTGCTTTGGTAAGCAGAGTCCAATGGAGACAAGATGTAACGCATACTAGCAGCTGGCAACAAAACGAATTCATCCAAAACTTTCTCGTTATCATACACCTGCGTTCCATTGTTGTTTTGACCTGTATAGAAGTTGTATGCTTGTTCAGCACGCAAACCGTACGTCAAATCGAAACGCTTAGAGAATGTTTTTTCATGCATTACATAAGCACCAGAAACGATTTGTGTTCCTGTGTACTGGTTTGCTGGTTCTCTTTGTCCTTTCGCGTACAAACCTGAGTTCGTTTCCGGAGTCCACAAGTTTTCAGGAGCGAAGAAATCGTCTGGGTTCAAACTTGTTTGGTTTGAATTCTGCAATTCAAAGAAGTAATCGTAAACACTGAAGTTTCTTCTCTTCATAACGTTAGCTGCACCAAAGGAGAACTTTGATTGAAGCGTAGAATCGCTATTGAACAAATCTCTAGAGAAACTAACCTTTGTATTGATACTCTTTTCATCCAAGTTACGGAAGATGCGACGGATTTGTGATCCGGTAGCTGGGTTCAACTCATACGTGAATGTTGTATCCCCGTTGTTGTCCACATTCGCAACTTCTTCCAATACAGTTGAGCGCAAATCTGGATCCGAAATGTTAGCAATGGTAGGTGCCACGTCCCAACGAAGGTTCCACTTTGTAAATTTATGCGTACCCGTCAAGTCCAAATTGGTAATTCTTCGTTGTGAGTATTGCAAACCTTGCTTGATCAATACGGCTTGGTTTCCTTCTACGTTGTTCTCACGGATGTAAGAGGCAGACTTGGATCCATTTTGAGTATGGAAAATGTTGGCATTCAACTTAAATCCACTTTTGAACAAGAAGGAATTGTTATAAACTCCCGTCCACAAAACTTCATTTTCAGAAACCGAACCATTCGATACGCGGAATGTTTCCAATTGCGTTTGAGAAGCATCTTGGTTCTTCATGTAGTTACCAAACTCCACATCGCGGAATGAATTCGAGTTGCGGTAGTTGTATGCTACAACGTATCCGTAAGTAATCCCTTTGTTCAAGAAGTTTCTCTTGCTGTTACCATAGCTAATGCTGTATACGTGGTTGGGCAATGCTGTAGCTGCCTGACCTCCCATGGTTGGGGTAAACTGCTTGGTATAGTTGTAAGTTGCCGGATCCTTCAATGCTGGATCTGGAATTTTTGCTGTAGGCGAGAATGGAAGGGCTCTTGTACCATCGTCAATTCCAAGGTAGTCCAATTTACCTCCTTGGTACGTTTGAAAGTTCTTATTGAAAGTAGTCACTGAGTTGTAACCCAAGTTTCCAGAAATAACCATTGTTTGCTTCGACGGTGCATCTTTGGTTGTAACGTCAACCAAACCTCCAGTAAAGTCACCAGCTAAATCAGGAGTAAAGGTTTTGTAAACAGAAATGTTATCAATCAAAGCCGTTGGGAAGATATCCAACTGTACAGAGTTACGGTCTGGATCCAAACCTGGAATCTCGATGCTGTTCATGATTGTTTTCGTGTAACGGTCACCCAATCCACGAACGAATACATATTTACCATCAACGATTGTTACACCCGGGATACGTTGAACAGCAGCTGCTGCCGTTGCATCACCGTTTGACTTCATCGTCTCAGCTGGCAAACCTTCCATGATTTTCTTTTCATTCTTACGATTGTTATCGGAAGCTGCAACTGAAATAGGAGATGCTTTTTTAACCCCAACAACTTGCATTACACCGATAACAGTTGAAGGAATAAACAACTCAATCACGATTGCATCATTTGCTCCAGCCACTAGATCGATGTCTTGGTAGTACTTTTCCAATCCATTTGCTCTTACTCCCAAAATGGTTTTTCCTGGTACACCAACGATTTTGAAGTTTCCATCAAAGTCGGTTCTTGCACCACGAAAGACGGTGGAATCGGGATTTAAGAATAAAACTTGAGCTCCGTAAACAGGCACCTGCTTTCCGTTTTCAGTTTGAAAAACGTTACCAGTAAGCGTGGCGTTTTGGGCGTTCAATCCTCCTGTAACCAATAGGAAGAACAAACTCATTAAAGCACACAATTTTTTCATTCGTTTCAAAATTTGGTGCAAAGCTACGAAGGCCCTAAGCAAGACTAAGTTTCGAGAGCCTTAATCTTACATTAATGTTTATTAACATATCCTTAATATTCAAAAGTCAATTCTTAACGCTTCCATAAATTAAGCTTAAAACCCGTCTCCCATTGTGGGTTTACCTTTGCGCTGAAGATATTTAAGAGATTCCCTGTGATTAAAAATCAAACCCTATTATTGGTAGACGACGAGAAAGACATTCTCGATTTTCTATCCTACAACCTTAAGAAAGAAGGCTTTCATATTCATACGGCATCCAATGGTTTGGAAGCTATTGAGGTTGCACAAAAAATCAATCCAGCCTTGATCCTTTTGGATGTTATGATGCCTAAAATGGACGGCATTGAAACTTGTCAATACTTGCGAAATGACCTGAAAATGGAAGATTGCATCATTGTTTTCTTGACCTCTCGCTCAGAAGATTATTCGCAAGTTGCTGGTTTCGAGGCCGGTGCTGATGACTACATCAATAAACCAATCCGTCCACGTTTGTTAGTATCCAAAGTTCAGTCATTGCTGCGCCGCATGGAAAGGTTGCAAACAGGAAACAAAACAACGACTCAATCCTTGATTATCAACCGCGACAAATACGTTGCAGAGTTGAACGGAGAAGACATCAATTTGCCGAAAAAGGAATTTGAATTATTGGAGTTGTTGGCTTCACGTCCTGGTAAGGTATTTACACGTGAGCAAATCATGACCAACGTTTGGGGCAATGAGACGATTGTTGGAGAAAGAACAATAGACGTACACATCAGAAAGCTAAGAGAAAAACTGGGAGATACGTATATTCGTACCATGAAAGGTGTCGGATATACATTTAGCGAAAGTTGAAAGCTCGAAAACCCATACATATCTTATTAATAGGTAGTGCACTCGTAAGCATTGTGTTAGCCACGATGCTTTTTGTGTTCGATATCTACAAGAACGAAATCACGGCTTCACATATCTTCTTGTTCTTGGTAGTTGGTTTCGGTGCTAGTTTTTCCATCTTTTATTTCTTGATCAAGCGCTTCATCGACGACCGTTTGAAGATTCTTTACCGTTCCATTCGCAAGGGGAAATTAACCAATAGCAATACGGGATATCAGTTTAGTTTGAAAGGCGATGTGATTTCTGAAGCGGAAGAGCAAACCAAAAACTGGACAGAGGAAAGAATCAATGAAATTTCACGCTTAAAGGAGCAAGAAGAATTTCGAAGAGAATTTTTGGGGAATCTAGCTCATGAATTAAAGACACCCATTTTTGCCATTCAAGGTTATTTGTTGACCCTTTTGGACGGTGGCCTGGAAGACGAATCGGTAAACGTTCGTTTCTTAGAAAGAGCCTCGAAAGCAACCGATCGAATGGTGAGCATTTTGGAGGATTTGGACCAGATTACCAAATTGGAAGTCGACGAATTGAAGCTCGATTTAAAAAACTTCGATGTCGTAGAATTGATTCAGGAAATCATGGAAACGCTGGAAATAAAAGCTTCCGAAAAAGACATAACTCTTGGACTGGCAAAAGATTATCCTTCGATTCCCGTTTTTGCAGATCGTACCAAAATCGCACAAGTACTTACTAATCTCATTTCAAACAGTATTTCTTACGGTAAGGATGAAGGGCGAACAACGCTTCGCTTGTACCAACTCGATGATATCGTTACGGTTGAAGTTTCGGATAACGGCCCTGGTATTGATGAGCAAAACCTTCCGAGAATTTTCGAGCGTTTTTACCGAGTTGAAAAAAGTAGAAATAGAAACGATGGTGGTTCTGGTTTAGGTTTATCCATTGTGAAGCACATCGTTGAATCCCACGATCAAAGTATTTCGGTAAGAAGTACTGTTGGACTGGGGAGTACTTTCGCCTTTACATTGAAGAAAGGTAAGGCAAACAACCCAAGTGTAAATGCCCGAAAGTCGACCAAAATAAACGACTAGTTTTCGGCGGCTATGCGAATAGACGAGCTACCTATTCTTTCTCCCTGATTGAGTAAAACAAGCTTGTATAAACCTGGCTGTAAAAAGGAAACATCGATCGGTTGATTCATGTATGTTTGTCCACCAGCCAATTCGCGACCAACTCGATCTAAAATCATGTAGGAATCAAAAACTCGTTCGCTTACAGGAACAATATAGTCAGAAGCTGGGTTCGGAAAAACCAATACATCCACCATTTTAGTGGCTTCATATCCACCTATG
Source organism: Crocinitomicaceae bacterium (assembly GCA_025210175.1). Taxonomy (GTDB): domain Bacteria; phylum Bacteroidota; class Bacteroidia; order Flavobacteriales_D; family Crocinitomicaceae; genus UBA2040. The sequence goes on from JAOASF010000197.1 coordinate 7,299, forward strand.
GAAAGAATTGGACTCTCTGTTGTTTTACCATCAAAATCGTGTTGAACCACCTTGTAGTAAACCATCCCTGTGGATCTAGCATCCAGAACGCGATAAGACGTTGCCTCGTAATTGGTTCCTTGGCCTTGTACTTCCGCTATCGACTCCCAATCTTTTCCATTATGGCTTTTCAAAACAGTAAAATATTCGTTGTTTACTTCAATGTTTGTTTTCCAAGTGATTTCAACCTGTTGATCTGTTAATTTTTCAACTTTAAAGGCAGCCAAAACGATCGGCAATGGTGCATTGAAATTGATGGTTTGGGCCCCATTTGCCACACCATTCCCCCAATACTCTATGCGTGCTTGGGTACAATTAGCATCAGCCAAGGTAAACTCAGAGCATTTTTTATTCGGGTAGGTGTAACCAAAGGCAGAGCCCGAAGTATTGGCAATTGTTCTCGCTTGATTATTGGTAGCCGTACTTCCTGAGTTGTTAGAATTAAAGGAACCCATGCTGCGATAAGGTTCACTTCCAGATCCAGCCGAACAAGTGAAATATATATTCCCACTAAAGGATCGATTGGAAGGTGAACCGGTAAAACTAACCGTATAAGTGTAACTGATGTCGTAATTATAACTCCACGGACAGCCGTTAGCTGGACTTGGGTTCACACCTATCGGAACGATGTCTACCGTCGCTTCCCATCCATTGGTACTGGTAATAACTATTTGAGAATTTACCTGGGTAAATCTTGTAGTAAAAAGCACTAAAAACACTGTGCTTAGTAGGGTTGACTTTGCCATGAAATCGAACTAAATAACCAATTCAGGCGACAAAGTTAACGTCAAAATTTTCTGCTAAACAAGTATTTAACAAACTTTTTTACTGCGCATGCATAACTTAACATTGGTTACTTTTCGCCTGTTAAAAAACAAACTAAGTTTTTAAATATAACACAGCGTTACAGCGAATATTTTCCCCTAATAAGAACCCGGGTAAATAATGAAACAAAAAAAGGGAGACCGAAGTCTCCCCTTTTCAAATAGAAATTGAAATTATCTTTTAACCACCTTCTTGAATACTTGTTGATTCTCGAAGTAAATTCCAAGGATATATGTTCCCATTGGCAATTCTGAAAGGTCAAATGAATTCGTGGTTTGTTCTGCGATTAATCTTCCGCTCAAATCTCTCAATTCGAAGTACTGGAATCCTACATTCTGCGGATACTGTACATCAAACTTTCCTGATGTTGGGTTCGGGTAAATGATTACCGCTCCAGTTAAATCCAATTCATTGATTGAAACATCGTCAATTACTACAATATTAGAAGTATCAGATACACATCCATTCTCTGTTACAAGCACGAAGTATGAACCATTTTGTGTAGCAGTGTACGTTTGATTGGTTTCACCTACCAAGATTCCTCCATTCATGTACCATTGATTGTTATTGGCCGCAGATGAAGTCAAAACGAAATTGTTTTCCGTTACCACTGGGGTAGCAGGAGTTGCATTGACCACTACAGTTGCCGATCCTGAAACAGAACCGTCACAAATTGAATCCATCACGCTGATCAAAGAGTAAGTACCACTTGTGAATACATAAATCGTTGTATCCGTCGTTGCTTGGAAAGTCAAAGTATCGTTGTTCCCTGAAGTGTATTTCACTTCATATGGAGCTGTTCCTGTAAACGTAAAGTTCAAGGCCACGCTATCTCCTTCACACATGGTTCCGCCTCCTGCTATTTCTCCAGCAGCTGGACAAACACACGTTACAGAGTCATTAATCGTTGAAGTCATACATTGATTGGAATCCGCCACAGTGAAGGTATAGGCCGTTCCTGATTGAATTGGGTCAGAAACGAAGCTTGTTCCAGTCAAGGTCCCTGTGTTTCCTGTAACAAAATAGGTTGTAGAATCTCCATCTACGATGTCAAATGTAACCGTATACGTATCTGTTGCATAATCACAAGAAGTCATAACATTAGTGATGGTAGGAGATGTAAAGAAATCTACGACTGCTGAATCCGTCAATAATACGTTACAGTATTGATTCCAAACTTCCGTCAAATAGTAAGTTCCAGCTCCAAATACCAGCGTGTCGTAGAACATTGCATTGGTCATCAAAGTGTCAATTGACGTTCCATTGTCCAATACGAATGTAAATGGTGCAATTCCTGTAAAGTCAATGTGTAGATAAGTTGAATCACCGGGACACAAGGTTGTATCTCCAGAAATGGTTGCGTCTGTTATACATGGGCAATTAACGGTATTCATTGCGGTATCAGCACTACAGCTAAATTGATCATCTGCGATAAAGATGTAACTCGAATCAGTTGGTATTGTATCCGAAACAAAGGATGTACCAGTCAAGGTTCCATTGTCACCAGTTACGGAATACGTTGTACTATCTCCACCAACTAAGTCAAAGGTTACTACATACGATGTTCCGTCCGGGCTACACATCTCCATCAAGTTCACGATTTGAACTGGAGTAACTTCCTCAATAGTAATTGAATCAGCAAAGTCAGTTGAACAGTTTGCATCCAAAACTTTCACAATAGTATACACACCTGGGTTTGACACCAAAATATCTAGTGACATTACAGAAATTCCTGAAAGCGTATCCGTTGTTCCATCCACGTCACCGTAAATGGTAAATGGAGCCGTTCCTGTGAATTGAATATTCAAGTTTTGAGATTCACCTGTACACAAGGTAGTGTCACCAGTGAAAACCGCCGTTGGATTCTCATTCTCTAGTATAAAGATAGTATCCGACATGGCTGGATTGGGAGCAGCACAAGCCACATCCGTCGTCAAGTACAGATTACCGTATCTCCATTGCTCAAGCTATCCGGAGAAAAGGTTGCCATGATTCCATGAGAAACACCATTCACCTGCCAATCATAAATTGGGTTTGAACCTTCATTGGTTACAGCAGAAGTAAAGGCAATTGTATCCCCATCACATACTGGCATCGCCGTAATGTTTGAAATGGAAATGGTTGGTACCACATTCGGCTGGATGTTCTGTGTCATTACAGATGAAGTAGCCGTAGGTTGCGTCACACAGGTTATATCAGAAGTCATTTCACAATAGATTTGATCTCCATCCGCGAAAGTTGTTGAAGTATAATCGATTGTGTTAGCCACTTGCACACCGTTTAGATACCAAGCATAAGTTGGGTTCGCACCTCCGTTCGTAGGGGTTGCCGTATAGGTAACCGAAGTTCCATTACAAGCAGGACTTGATCCGTCCGTAATAGCAATCGTCACAGCCGGAGTTACGTTTGGCGTAAGCGTAATGGCAAGAGTAGAAGCTGCACTGGTTCCACATCCATTGGTAGCTGTTACTGTAATATTTCCAGAGGTAGACCCAAAAGTTGTTTCAATTTGTGTGGTGCTATCTCCAGAGTTTAAGGTTGAACCAGCTGGCAAAGTCCAAGTGTAAAAGTTCGTGTTTGGAACTGCAGCAATGGAATAGTCTTCCGTAGCCCCCTCACATGCAGTAGCATTTCCAGAAATCGTCCCTGGTGTTGCAGGAGCTCCGTTTACTGGAGTAACGC
>JAOASF010000198.1 GCA_025210175.1 Crocinitomicaceae bacterium
CTCCCTTGCTGCTCTTCTTTTTGGAATCCAAGGCACTGATGAGGTATGCACCCAACAAACAGCCAATTGGTAAGTTCTTTCAATCGGAACCTTTTCAGCAACAGTCCATATCACTTGAAGACGGTGATACCATTTACCTGTATTCGGATGGGTACATCGATCAGTTTGGCGGACCCAAGGGGAAAAAGATGAAATACCGCCAACTGGAAGACTACGTTTCCCGTTTTGCGAATGAAGAAATGAATCGTCAGCAAGACCTGTTTGACCAAGCTTTTGAAGACTGGAAAGGAGAAAATGAACAAATTGACGACGTATGTCTGATAGGCGTGCGTTTCGATAATTTATAGACCAGAATGGTTCTGCGTTTTTTTTGTAAAGGTTAAAGCACACTGGATATGTTTTTTTAACTTAACCGTTAATCAATACTGCGATATTCACTATGCAATCTTCAAAGAGAAGAGTTACTCATTTCATTGGAAAATACTACGGCTTAAAAAAGTTAGTGGAAGATGCCCAAAAAGGTCGACTTACTTTAATTAAACTCGCGCAAATTTTTACAGCCTTTGTAGTGACTATTGGTCTCATTGTTGGCTTTTGTCTGGAGTTGAAGAACTACACCCTCGAAAGTCATTCATTTGATACAATCTTGTTGTCAACTTGTTTCATTGCCTGTCTTCTTTCACTTTTTTTATTGATCTACAATGCAGTGAAGAATTACTCATTCGCCTTGTTGATCATGTTTTATGTGACGGACGTATTTATTCTCTATTACAATTATGTCGGGCATCATTTTGAAGAAGGGTCAGGGCAACATGAGTTTTTTATCCGTTCGGTCTTCTTTGTACTAACCACCATTCCGATTGTTGGGTTTTTGAATAATAAGAGACAAACTTATGTGCAAGGACTCTTCATGGTTATCATGCTTACGGTTCAATATATCTATATACGTGACCAGTTTATTGTAGATAATTATGTATCCCTGTGTATGATGGCCATCGTTTATACAGGGCTGATTTCTATTTTTGTTAAAAACACGAGCCTCTACTATGGTAATATGATTCTCAAAACCAATGAGTTGAATGCCAATATTGAACTTCAAAAGAAACTATCAGCTACCGTAATTGAGTTGTCAAAAGTTTCGCTTAAATCGGATTACATTGCTCCGAGTTTAGCAGATGAGAAAAAGAATATTCTCGACATTTTAATGAAGCAAACGAGTCTTCGTTCTATTCAATTGTGGTGTCTTTCAGAGGTTAACGGTCAATCTGGCTACGAGCGTTTTGCTTATGAGAATGGAGAAAATCAAAACTGCGATGTGAACTTTATTCCTCGGAGTAGTTCTTTGATTAAATCCCTATTTTCCAATGAAATACTTGAAATTTCTCAGGATCATAAATTATGGAAAGATAACAAGGAGCTTCTCGGTTGTCACTGGCCGCCTGTCAACCAGTGTTTTTATGCCATAAGCATCTATTTTGAGGAAAAAGTAATTGGCTTTTTAACTTTTAGGGATAAACAAGGCATGTTAGAGTTGAAACCAGAGGTTTTAATTTGCCTGCAATCAGCGGTAGACCAAATCCTAATGCAAGAATTGAGAGAAAAGAACCTGCGTTTGAGCGAAAAATTGAAAAGTAAAAATGCGGAACTTATTTCCAGCATACGCTATGCAAAGCGGATTCAAAAAACACTTTTGCCGTCGGAGAAAAAAATGGGTCAGATTTTCCACGATGCCTTTATAATTTATCAACCCAAGGACATTGTTTCGGGGGATTTTTATTGGTTGGAGAAAAAAAATGATCTCATCTTTTTCGCTGTAGCCGACGCTACAGGTCATGGTGTGCCTGGTGCTTTTGTTGCCCTTTGTTGTTTGGATGCATTAAATGAAAGTTTGTACGTACACGGCATCACCTCTCCCAAAATGATTTTGGAAAAGGCCCGCGAGATCCTTCAACATCGATTCAATAGTGAGGAAGATGCCATCAATGATGGAATGGACATTTCACTTTGCGTAATTGACGTCAATGAACGTAAAATTGGTTGGGCAGGGGCCAACCTACCTCTGCTCCAGTTGGATCCAAATGCGAATAATTTAATGGTTCATACTCCCAACAAACAGCCCGTTGGAAAATTCATACGGAGCACGCCCTTCGAAGAAAAATGGATAAAGGCGCAGCCAGGTAGTGTTTTTTATATGACTACGGATGGGTACATTGATCAATTTGGTGGACCCAAAAACAAAAAAATGAAGAGCACTCGTTTTCATGACGCTCTTTTGTCATCGAGAGAAGAAAGCCTATCCACACAAAAAGTCGTTTTAAACGATTTTTTTGAGACCTGGAAGGCAAGCGAAGAACAAACGGATGATGTCTGTATAGCGGCATTTAGAGTTTAAGCCTCTGCTTTCCCACGAATGAGTTGCACTCCGTCCTCAATCAAGTGAGCAATTCTGAGGTTGGTTTGTGCGAGATGGCTCAAGTGCTCGTTGATTTGAATCCGCAGTTCGACATCGGAACATAATTCTAGAATTTCCACTGAAAGTAACCAGTCGCCTGGATGTTCGGTTTTGATTTCTGCAAAAATATTCGCGAGAACACGATCCGATACTTCAGCAGAAGTTCTCATCTCACGAACTTGAGAATATAGATATTCCAAGCGCAAGCGCTCCGTGGTTTTTGCTTGTTTAATGGTTGTGGTTTTGGATACCTGGTAAAGGTTGGGAAAGGATAAATAATCAGCCGCGCCGGCATAGGCGGAAAGTATTTCTTTTCCTACTGCCATGTCAAAAACACCCCACTCTGGTTGGAATAAAACTTCCTCACCATAGGTGACTGTGCAATTGGCGAGCTGGATAACCATTAACTTGCCTTGAACATTGCGAATACCGGTTACGTTTAATCCTACCACCTTAATTCCGCTTTCAAACTCGAAGGAAAGTTCCTGTCCATCATAAAAATTGTAGGCCTTTAAATCCACAGGCCCCATGTCCTCAATGGCCAGATTGATACTTTTCAACTTGCCCAGAGGGGAACTAAATCCATTTGGATGAGTAGACACACCGTGACCGATGAGTGCTTTTTCTCGGTAAGCTAGGGCGGTTGGACCTTCAGTTTGAAAATAGATAACCTCGAGGTCTTCGTTTTGGATCATTCGGGTAAACTTTCCGGAGATTTGTAGGCCCGTAGAAAGTTCGATGGTTCCGATCATACCCGAATCAATGAGTTTTCGCAACCCTCTATGACCTCCTTTGCGAATGCTCAGAGAGTATGATATTTCTTCCAAAACCTGCATCAGGTAAGGGAAATCAGGTGTTACATACAACTGGGGCTGTGGTTGTGTAATGTCAAATTCTTTGAGTGACGTGGCCGCAGAATAAGGGAGTTTTTCAACCTTTGGGTCCATGCACGATTTGCTTTCGCCAATAGAGGAAAGTAAGCCGGCACCGTAAATTTTAGGATCATCTACGTTTCCAATTAATCCATACTCTACACTCCACCATTGTAAATTTCTAATTAGGGCCATTTCAGACATGGGTGCATCCATTGCCTGCAATCGATCCACTTCCTTTTCGGCTTCAGCAAGATCTTCGGGACTTACGTCGATAGCTTCTTTCAAGATGCTGAGTTTTCGAACGGCTTCGTACAATTCGATGTCGTAATGACTCAAAATGGCCTTGGCACCGATAGCACCGAGTCGGCGAAGGTACTCCGCATAGTCTGGATTGGCGATAATTGGGGCATGACCAGCAGCTTCGTGGATGATATCTGGAGCTGGGGTATATTCTATGTTTTCGAGTTGGCGAATGTCGGATGCAATTACCAAGACCTTGTAGGCCTGAAATTCCATGAACGCATTGGGCGGAATGAAGCCGTCAACGGCCACTGCTGCCCAGCCAATTTCTTTCAAAATCCTGTTCATGCCGTACATGCTCGGAATTTGATCGATTGAAATACCTGTTTTGCGTAAACCTTCGAGGTAAGATTCGTGAGCGAATTTCGAAAGGTAATCTACATTCTTGCGCATGACGTATCGCCATACGGCTTGATCAATAGGAGAATAATCCGCGTAGTTCTGAGGTTTGATGAATTGCTTTAAGTGTGGAGGTAAGCGATCGATTAACTCGTTTGATTCTATTGTTTCTTCCATGCCAGAATTGCGGTTTCTCTGTAAATATCTAGCAAAGATAAGGGAAGGAGAATCTTGTCTCAAGGATTTCTGAACCCCAAAACCCTTGTTTTGTCCCAGCCTAACTATACTAAAACCTTGGCTCTTTGTTCTTGGTGTTGACTCCTCAAAGCCATGCGTTTGTGATGCTGAACGTGATACATCGTAAAATAAAGCATTTCGCGAATGGTCACTTTACCCAGTAGCGGGTGTGGAATTACAATGGAATCAATTTCATCATCCGTCAATTGACTGAGACGTTGACATATTTTATCAATATCCTTCATGATTTTTGAAGAAATCTCTCCCACCATTTCTGGGCCAACCTCCCTCGGAATAAATGCTTTTGGTGCTTTACCTCCCGCATTCAACTTGGCTATGTATCGAGCCACTAATTCTTCATATGAATTGGGCTGTCGATTAACGGTACCAAAAACCAACTTCGTGACAAAGGAAGGTAAAGAAATAAGCACTGCAACAGGGCGCACGCTCATACGGATGTGCTCCAAATGTTGGGCAGGACTCCATTTTCCTTCTGGACACATAGCAATTTCAATAGGGGTAAGTTTTTTTAGTGACTTAATGAATTCTGAGTGACGATGTACTAACTCGTCAGTCAACCAAGTTCTATCCATGACCTAAAATCTTACTTAATAACAATCAAGTGCAAGGTACGTCTTCCTACCCGAAAATGGAAATAATATTGAGGTAGTTTTTTATGTATTGAACAGTTTATTTGGGCAGTCCAAGTATGTAATAACCTACTGTTTTGCCATTTTTCTTTTTGCCTGGAGCAATTTCCCAATGATAAGATGTTTGTTCTGTGTTGAATAGCATTTCATCCAAGTCCTCATAGGCATACATCCGCGGCATCGAAGCTTGTCCGTCCCATGCGTAGGCAAGTGGAATGATGGGGATGATATAGGTGAAAAATAATTGAGAAAAACTCAAAGGCCTTGAAAAAGGAGTGAGAAGAAGGGCGGAGAGAAAATTGATGACAAGTCCGAGAGGTAAAAACAACCACCAAACAAGGGTGGGAATCTTGTTTTCAGCTATTTCATAAATCAAAAGAGGCGTTTTTTCTTCTTGGGCCGACAATAGTATTTGCTTGGCTACGTCTGGTGGCATGTGATGAAAACTGTTGATCATTGTTTTCAATCCTTTTGGAGATTGGCCCATTTTTGTTGCATCAACCGATTCTTTGGAATATGAAACATAAGGGTTGTTGCTTTTTTCGTTGAGAGCAATGAACTGATGGTTGGGATGCAGGTCGGTTAACGTCAAATGGACCTTATTTTCCATTTCTTCATTCCACTCATTTACGACCGTTGGCATAATACCTCCTGAACCGCTTCCAAGATCCACTACTTCATGAAAAGGATGTGTTTTTTGAATTTTTAAGAAGAGATTACCAATCACTTGCTTGGTGCCCATGAGCTTGTGTAAAACCACGATTAAATTGGTCATTGGAATTCTCATCCAGGATGGAAACCAATAAAAATCTTCAAATTCAAAGAGCTGGATTCTTTTCATGAGTGCATTTTTGTTTGAAGATAGGACCTTTTGTTAAATGAGGGATAATTAAGCAAAAGGCTGAATGTGCATTATAGGTTGTTGATTTAATGTATGATATTGATTTACAGCCTTTTATTTTACCTCCTATTGTCCTATGACTGCATATCTTTTTATTCCACTATAATGTTAATTATTGATACCTTTGTTTTGCCGAACTTCATTACCTTTAAACCGCTAAACACCACCCGATGGCCTTTCAAATACCAACTGATAGAGAAATTTTTGACTTTGGAACCAGTATTAATTGGTTTGACGATGAAGGATTTTTTGTGACTGTATCTTCGGATTCTGAAAGAAACTACGACAATATCAAGGAGTCCATGCGTAAAACCCACGCCATTTTTAAAGGGGAGAAGCACTGTACGTTAATAGATTCTACACTTTTAAAACCGATGAGCAGAGAGGCTCGCTTGTACGCTGCATCCGAATTCAAAAAATTGTACAAAGCAATGGCCATCGTGAGTTCCAATCCACTTTCGAGAACTTTGGCAAATTTTATGTTTGCCTTTACTGGTAAAGACGAATTACCACGTCGGATTTTTGCCTCAGAGGAGCAAGCTCGTGCTTGGCTTCGCGTGATGAAAAGCTTTTAAATTTCTTTTTTACCAATTCTGTAAAATATTGGAAAAGAAACTTCCATTTTTTCTTTCGTCCATAAGGCTTCGATAGAGCTTATGAAGTCCACCACAGGTCGTTCATCCGGATGCTGTTTCTGGAAGGTTTTTACACTCGACCAAGAGTTTAAATATCCAGCCAACTGTTCCTTATTCCATTTTTCTTGAATGCAATAGGAATGCGGGAGGTAAAGGACTTTGAAGGAAAACTCCACTGTTCGGTAGGCTGAATCGATCAATTTTCGTTTTGAATCCCAGTACGGACCCATCACTACATCGTGAAAATGATTTAGTTTTTCGTTGAGTTCAGGTGAAATGCGCAATAACGAGTATCCCCATATGGCAAGGATGCCCTTAGGTTTTAAGAGTCGTTTGGCTTCTTGCATAAAACTACCCTGATCGAACCAATGATAGGCCTGTGCGACTGTAATCAGATCGAGACTTTCGTCAGGTAATGAACTTTGTTCAGCTCGTTCGTTCAGATACTTTAAGTTATCCGCTTTCACGGCCATCTTCAATTGATTTTCACTGATGTCAGAAGCTACAACTCCTTCAAAATGATTCACCAACTCTTGTGCAACTTGCCCATTTCCAGTACCACAATCGAGTGCCAGCTTTTTACAGCTGCACAACCTCAATAAATCCTTGTAAAAGGTTTCGGGATATACAGGGCGGAATTGCTTGTATAATTCAGATTGGGTAGAGAAGTGGTCTATTGTCTTTTTCATTTTTTCCGAATAGGAATGTAAATATCCTCCTCCGATTGAGGATCATTGTTTTTGTATTTCGGACCCAAAATCATGAAATGTGGACGGTTGTCCAATTTGAATTTTGAACTGGGCAACCATTCCTGGAAAATGTATTGAAATACGGCTGGATCATTGCTCAAACCTCGGTAGTGAAATTTCGCATACTTCCCAGGAGGAATTTTGAGCGTTGACAAATCTGTAGAACGCGGCACCAGGTTGGCACTAATTCCTGCCCACTTGATGAATTTGTTTTCGGGAGAAAAGGAGTCAAAATAATTTTCAGGGTAAATGTTGATATCTAAATACTCGTCAATATTCCATTGCTGATAGGCTGCATACGACCGAAAGGATCGCCACAGATCGCTCGTGGTGTTCTTTGCTAAGGATAATTCGGTATTCATCCCTAGGATAAGCATTTGTTTAACTTCTACAATTACAACTTCGTACATCCTTATTCTTTTATTACGCCAGATGGGGGACAGGCTTCCTCTTCACTTCCCCAAGCCTCATTGGGGTAAGGACCCATCCAAAGTTCAAGTATACCACCTTTTTGGAGTTCTTCGTGAGAAAACCAAGGCTTGTTCCAATCCTCCCCATTCAATTTCGCTTTTTGGATGTATTTGTGACCTGGCGCAAAATCGTGTGCAACAATTTCAAAGCTTCGATCATAGGCGAGCTTCATCTTTGTTTTTTCAAAGAAAGGACTTCCAATATTGTACATAGGAATACCGGGTGTAACTGGGTAAAAACCCATCATTGAAAAGACGACAAATGCCGACATTCCTCCTCCGTCCTCATCGCCCGGAATGCCCATTAGGTCGTTGCGAAACCACGTATCGATCAATTGATGAATTCGTTTCTGAGTTTTCCAAGGTTGACCAGCATAATTGTACAAATAGGGGATGTGCAAAGCTGGCTCATTGGCCATTGAAAATTGACCGACATTTCCTGTATGATCCGGTAAGTCGGCGTAAAAGGCATATTTGCTCTTGCCAAGAGGCTCTTGAAAGGTTCGATCCAAATTCAAGATAAAGGTATCTCTTCCTCCCATCAGGTTGATCAAGTCTGTAACGTTGTGGGGGACATCCCAGCGATACACCCAAGCGTTGTTTTCTCCATAATACAAACGGGCACCTGGCCCACCGTCCCATCTGTAATCCAGTTCCGATATGAATTGTCCGTCCTCATCTTTCGGGTGAAAAAAGTGGGTTGTAGGATTGAATAAGTTTCGGTAGTTCAATGCGTGACTTGAGAAGTATTTGTAGTCTTCTTTCTCGTTAAGGATTCTGGCAAATTCACTCAAGCACCATTCATCGTATGAGGTACCAAGAGTAACAGCAACAGGCTGTCTTTTCTCCCAACCATGGACTTCCGAAAAATGTTCTTCTTGATCCCTACGCAATGCGGGAATGTACCCCTTTTCTACATAAAAATCATTCAATCCTGCTGCAGGTTGAGCTGACCAAGGAGCCAAGGTTTTTTCCAAAATCGCAGCCTTGCTAATTTGATAAGCATATCGCAAGTCGTAGGTTCCAACGCCTTTTACATGAGCATCGAGGAGAGTAGCAATGCCGTGATTGGAATTCATTCTTCTACTGTCACCCGTTACTTCTGGAAAAGTGGGCAGCCAGTGCTTGGGCATTTGTTGAGCCATTCTCAAATAGGAGTGGAGAATATTTTGTTCTGTTCGCTGATCGATCAACAAGCGAAGGGGGTGGGTGGCACGGTAGGTGTCCCAAATCCAATCGTCGGTATAAAAAGGCAGAGCACTTCTATGAACCTTACCATCGAATGAACTGAAGTATAAATTTCCTTCTGAAAGACAAATGGGCCGCTCAAAGCAACGATACAAGGAGGTGTAAAAAACGGTCTTGTCATCGTCATTGTTACCATTAACTTCTATGGAGGACAGGGACCGATTCCAAATGTCGCGACCATAAGACATCAGTTTGTTCAAATCAAAATCAGGTATTTCTCTTTCTAAGTTAGCCTTGGCCTGTGCCGGACTAATGAAGGAAATTCCGTATTTCACCAAGAGCGAATCCGTTCTGCTGGGAAAGGAAAGTTGAATGGTCTGCGCATTGAGATCGCCGTGAAAGGTACCACCTTCGTCTTTCCCCATAAACAATTCAAACGATGTGCTGAATTGCATGTAGATGTACACTTTTGTTTCAATCCCATCTTTGATTTGAAGTGTTTGACTACCAAAGATGTTTTTCCCATCCTTCTCCAACTTGCCGTTTTTTGAGTGCAGATAAAGAGCGGGTCTACTTGACTCTGGAAAGGTGAAATGGTACATGGCACTTTGATGAGAAACAGCGTACTTTACCTTGATTTTTTCTTCCATCAAATACACCGAATACGTATTCGGGGTGACTGTTTCCAAGTCGTATTCATAGGGTATATAGGTGGAAAAATTGTCCTTTTCTGCTGTGGATGGAGATAAGATAAAAGCCGATTGACCTCTATGTGATGTAGTTACAATGGGAAGTCCTTTCAATAGATCGCTTGTGTAATCTTCTCTACATGGAATGGCACGCAAAAAACTGTTGGGTAAGTGAATGGTGGGGTAGGTTGGCACCAAAAGATGGCTTATGTTCCCCATGTACGGATTAACGAATTGAATGGGGTTGTTTTGAGCACTCAGTAAAAAAGGAAAAAGGAATAGGGCGGATAAAAGTCGGAATCTCATCGATTTAGCTTGTGTCCCAAAAATACAGTTATTCCCAAAACATGGACGGTTTGGTTCGGGTTATTTGAAGAGTTTAATACATACCAATATGAAAGGTTCTAAGTGGTGTTTGAAGGAAAAAAAGTCCACTTCCCTCAGGCAAAGGAATCCTGTTTTCACCTACTTTCAAATCGGTCACATACAAGACCTGTCCATTAACATCGACGATTTTTAAGGTGGTTTCAATTGAAGTATTGAGGTACACTTCATTTTTAAAAGGATCGCCTAACACCAAATTCATTCGTTCATTTTCTGCTAGTCCAATTGTTGGATACAAATAATCTTTTAATTCGGCTGATAAATCAAGCGACATCAATTTTGGTGGAATCGAAACAGGACCTTGTGCGACTCTCTCATTGGCTAAGAAATATTGCAAACCATCTTCGGTGGCAATGGATTCTATCTGATGAAATGGGACGTTGAGATTTATTCGGCGCTTGTTTCCTCCAAAAAGATTGTGTTCAGGAAAATCGTAAAGCAATTCAAGAAAGGGAGCTCCAGAAGAGGTGTAGCCAGAAAGAACTATGAGTTGCTTGTTTTCCAGGGTAGTAGCTCCTGTTATGAGTCCATCTATGGTAAAACTATCAGTAGGGAAGGCAGTTACGTTATCGTCTGCTATCGCCATTCGATAGACGCGAGTTCCTTCGTTGACCCATTGTTTGCTAAATAGATAAAGGGAATCTCCTCTGCGAATCATTGCTTCGCAATCAAAATCCGTTTGATTACCTCCTTGATTGCTGTAATCGGTCTGATTTCCGTAGTGAAAATGAATTATATCCGTTTGCAAAGGCAGTAAGGTGATTGGATCATAGGTGGTTTGGTAGATTTTTAAATCGGTTCTATTCCCACTTTGATTGTTACCAAAATCACCCACAAAAATCTGATAATTTGCAACGGATATATCCTCCCAATCGATATTCACACCTGAGCATGGAATGCTGTCAATGATGGAACCGTTTATGGGATTCAAAATGTAAAGAAGGGTATCAGTGTCATCTACGTGAGCAATCAAATCGCCTGCAAGGTTGAAAGCAAGACCTGAAATTTCGTTCAAAGCTCCATTTAAGACGCCTACGGTTTGGGGAGTTTTAGTGACATTCTGATATACACAGGACCCGTCGTTTGTGGTTGCCGAAGGGGAATAATTGATGGCCAAAGGGTCCGTACACCCAGGTTGAGCAATACCCGTATTAATAGCCAGAAGGCTTAGAAGTAAAAGCAATCGATTCATAGGGCAAGTTAAACCGTTTTGTTTAGTCCATGAAATCCGATGGACACGAAAATATTCTCCGGGCAGCTCTTTCTCGAGCAGCTTTTCCGAAAATAACACGGTCGGGAAGTTCTAATACAAGTGAAAACTCATGTGTTCCGTAGGAGCTTGTTTTGAGTCTCGATACAGTTATGTCGTAGTTGTACTGGACTTTCGGAACCACACTTCCCCAATTGGGCAGACGTGCTCCTGCCGTTATGATGAATGAATCGTATTGATTGGCGCTCAACGCAATGGTTCTATTTCTAAACCATAAACCAAAAGTAAAGGGCTTTTGGGTGAAATTGACTCCTGCTGAAAAGGTTCTAAATTCGTTTTGATGCTCCATTACTAATCCTGGTCGGAGCACCACATCCCAAAAGAGCATTTGTATATCTCCATGGTAAATAACGCGTATTGGAACTGTTTTTTCAGAGCCTAAGAAATCATCGTTTGGTTGAGACAGGTGATGAATACTTCCGCCCAGGGTAACCATGTATTTTTTGAAGGCTCTTCTGGTTTTTCTATTCCCATTGAAACGCAAAACCAAGCCTGTGTTGAGGTCGGCATAACTTACTTTGTTGTACCCAGGACTTTGAAAAGAAGAAGGGTAAACCACACCTCGTGTTTCATCAACCTGATTGGAAAAAACGAGTTTACTCCAGTCGATAGACTTGGAAACAAATCCTCCTGCAACGCCTGTTTGAATGATGAAATTTCTCGTATCGACCAAGCGGTAAGAATAAGCGAGATATCCACCCAAGGTTCTCAGATAGGCTTCTCCGGCAATGTCTGAATAAAAGTTTAATCCAAAACCCATCTTGTAAATGGACTGAGCATCTACACTCGCGGTGACTGTATTGAACCTGCCAGGGATGGGCCCCCAAAGATTTCGGACATTGTTGCGAATGGTCGTTCCATCATTAATGCCCGTCATTGCGACATTGTAATAAATTGGATTGTTATAAAACTGCGAGTAATTTGGGTCTTGTGCCCAGGCATAAACTTGCCAAAAAGTTAGCAAAGCAATTATCCAAAATCTTCCCTTCTTTTCCATCCTTAATGAATAATTGTTACTGTTCCAGCTTTACGTTTTTTCCCGGAGCCATAATCCAGACCTTCCCAAATACTTCCATCTCTAAAGACGGCTCTCGCTTTCCATACATAGGAATCTTGCTGAACAACTTCTCCTCTGTATTTTCCATCCCAAGCCTCGGTTGGTCTTCCGTCGGCATCAAGGGCATTGGTATACCAAATGAGGTTCCCCCAATCGTCGTAAATCAAAAGTTCAAATTCAATCATTCCTACTCCCTTCGGTGCGAAATGACTCAAGTTGAAGTCTGGATTGCCAGGATTGATTGCATTGGGTAAAAACAACCCATAAAATCCTGAAACTTGAATAGGCATATAGGCGGTATCTCTACAGTTGTAATCGCCAAAGGCAATGAGCATCACATTGTAAGTGGTGGAGGAGGTGTATTTATGAACAGGGTTGACTTCGGTACTGGTAAAACCGTTGCCAAAACTCCACCAATAGGAATTCGAATACTGGGATTGATTGATGAACTGAACACTTCCGTTGGTCACACCACCTATTAGGTAATCATCCGAAGTAAAATCAGCAATTGGGTTATCCACTACAATGATCTGTGTGTTGGCCACAACCGTATCATTACAACCCATTTCACCGTAGGCTACCAAGGTAACTGGATAAAACCCTCCATTGTCGTAATAGTGCGAGCTGGGGTTGATGGTGGAAGTATTGCCATCACCGAAATACCATATAAGTGAATCTGCATTGGTGGTATCTGCGATAAATTCATAAGGACTGCCAGAACAGAGCGTATCGATATTGGTGTTAAAATCAGCTAAGGCCGGAACAGCCGCTCGTACTTCTTGGTAAGAGGTGTCGCTACATCCTTGAACATTCTCAGCGATTAATTCGACGATATATGGTCCAGCATTTGAAAAAGTGTGACTTGGGTTATTGTTGGTCCCGGTGGTCATATCGCCAAAATCCCAATGAAAATCTACTGCATTTTGTGACTGATTTTGGAAATTCGCCGTGAAAGGTGTGGAACAAGGGTCAACAATGCTTACTGTAAAATCGGCAACCGGCTTTTCGTAAACCACGATACTTTGATACGCTGTGTCGCTACATCCATTTGCACTATAGGCAATCAACTGAACAGTATACCCCCCAAGTGAATCGTAAACTTGATCCGAAAATTGTGCGTTTCCGGTATTACCATTTCCAAAATTCCAACTTAAAAATTGAGCGTTGGTAGACGTACTTGCCAAAGAAACTGCTAAAGGAGAACAGCCATAAGGTGGAATGGTATTAAAAGAAGCTACGGGTCCTTCTACTACCTGAACTGTTTTAGTAACACTTGCCGAACATTGGTAAACTTGAGAATATCCATTTAAAACCACACTGTAAGTTCCTGGTGCCGTATAGGCGTGCTTTGGATCGGTTAAGGTTGAAGTGTCTCCATCTCCAAAATTCCAGTTGAATGAGCTTGCAAAACTGGATAAATTGGTAAATGAAAACTCTTGAAATGCACAAACAGAATCTGGCGCGTAGCTAAAATCTAATTGCGGATCTGGGTTCACAGTAACAGTTGTGGAAGCTGTATCGTAATCGCAACCATTATTGGCAAATAACTGAATGACATAGGTTCCAGGAGTAGTATAGGTATGAGTAGCATTATAAGTCCCGGCAAGGTTTCCGTCCCCCAAATCCCATGAAGAAAATGTTTCACCTTGAGAGAAATTGCTGAACTGCACAGTCAGTGGTGCACAACCTTCGTTGTAATTGGTATTGAAGAAGGCATTCACCTGACTTGGGTAGATGTAAATGGTGTGGAAGGCTGTGTCAGATCCACATTCGTTATAGGCGATCAATCAAATGGTGTAACTGGTATCATAGGTAGAACTCCCTTGAAAGGAATGTGTAAAGACTGTGTCACTCGTCGTTGATGTTCCATTGCCAAAATCCCAAAAATACCCGTCAGGTAATCCATAACTGTTGTTGACAAATTCGAGTGGGAATTCATCACAGGTAACATCCGAAAACGGAGCAAACACGGCAACGGGCTGAGGCATGGCTCTTACGGTTGCACTATCGGTTTCTACTCCACAAAAGTTGGATACCGTGAGGTAAATTGTATAGAGACTGTCGTCTTCATATCCTTGTTGATATACCTGGTTACTTGGGTGTTGTTGTGTAGAGGTGTTTCCGTTACCAAAATCCCAAGCATATGTTACAGCTATGCCGGTTGATGAATTGGAGAAACTTACATTCACAGGGGCACAGGCTGAATCTGGACTTAAGGAAAAATTAGCAATCGGTGGTTCGCGTACCTCAATTATTTGACTCACTGTATCCAAACATCCAGCATTGGAGGCAGCAATCAACTGAACATCATAAAATCCAACGGTTAAATAGGCGTGTTGAGGTGAAACAGCTACACTACTAGCCCCATCTCCAAAATCCCATTGGAAGGTGCTGGCATTAGTGCTGGTATTTAAAA
>JAOASF010000199.1 GCA_025210175.1 Crocinitomicaceae bacterium
ACGCTAACCTTATCGGTGTATTTGATCTCTTTGCCCTGTCCTTTTTCGAGTATTTGATAAAATACGCCCGAGGTTGACTCTTGTAAACTGATTCCTTTTTTGTCGGTGTAATTCACAATTTTTTGACGGAAATTTTGCTGATCTGTTTCCGAGTAATCTGTACAAGCTCCTAAAAGAAAAAGAATAGATGTAACCAATAGAATTCTCATGGCTTGAGCGAAATTTTAATCGGGGCAATGGTGAAACCCTCAGCTTCGAGCAAGGCAATTAATCCATCCGGACCAACAAGGTGAGCTGCTCCAACGGCAACAAATGCTTTTTTGCCTTTCAATTCTTTTTTCAATCGCTTCACCCAAGCTTCGTTGCGTTTCTTGATCAAGTTATCGTACATATAACGCGACATTTCGGAGTCATCCTTCACGTCGTCAAGAAAAGAGGAGGTGTTTTGAGCTAAGTAATTGTCTTGCAGTTTGGTGAGCTCTTCTTCTGGGTTGGTTTTTTGGTGCACAACGTCCATAATGGATTGTGTTTTCAATCGATTTGGCATGTTGTCGAAAAAGGCAATCTGTTCTTGGTGGGTTTCCAAAGCCTTGATTTCAAGTTTGTTTTCAGCGGCCATTTTTTGCAATACATCATCGAATCCCACCGAGTTCTGAAGGTATTTCATCATGGGCATTTGGGTGAAGATGAAGGGCTTGAAAGGAGCTACTGCCAAAGAAAACATCACTGAGTCGATCCCCATATGTGCCTGGGCATAGGCAAATAAACTGTCTTTCTGTTCTTGGTTTACATAATCGTACAGCGACTGTCCTTCAGGCAAACGACTAGCAGCCAATACTTCTGATTGGGGTGCTTTGAGGTCGAGTTCAAAATAGGAGACAGAACATTTTTTAAGTGTTTGTTCTACTTCATTGGGTAAACTAAACTTTTCTTTTGGCAACAAGTGAATGGTACCAAATAAGTAGGAGGTATCCTTTTTATTGGGAGATACCATCTG
Source organism: Crocinitomicaceae bacterium (assembly GCA_025210175.1). Lineage (GTDB taxonomy): Bacteria > Bacteroidota > Bacteroidia > Flavobacteriales_D > Crocinitomicaceae > UBA2040. The sequence continues at coordinate 998 of JAOASF010000199.1, forward strand.
CCAAAAAACAGAATTTTCTCCTTGTGCAACACAAACCTGCTGGGTAAGCAGGAAAAAGACCAGTAGAAAAAGAATACGCATGTTCATTAGTCGTCAATTTTTGTGATTTCAGCCAAGAAGTGGTCGTCTTTGTCGTAAATTTTACGAGCCTGTAGTCCCACTTTTTGAGCAGCTTGGAATAAGTTGTCAAAATCGACATAGAGCCAATCAAACCATGGGCCAATTTCTTTTTTGTATACCATTTGGAAGCGGAAGTTACCGTAGTATTCTGTATTCAAATCAACCCAAAGTGATCCGTCTTCATCCTCGTACAAGTACTTGATATCCGATGAGTCACAAAGAATTTTACCTCCTTTATTCAATAGGGTTTTTGCCTTTAACAAGGTTCTTTCCAAGTTGGACAATTTACCAGCAATACCAATTCCGTTCATCAACATCAAAATGGTATCGAATTTCTCCTCCTTGGTAGAAAAGAAATTGGTCACCTCGGCTTTGATGCCGTTTGATTTCATAAAATCTACGGCACCTTTTGATAAATCGATGGCCTTTACATCCACGCCCATATCTTGAAGGTACATGGCATGAACACCAGCCCCAGCCCCAACGTCGAGAGTTTTTCCCTTTACGCGTTCTAGCGCCATTTTTTCCAATTCCGGCATTTCGTCATAGGTGCGAAACAAGACCTCAATAGGAATGATGTCATCATCACAGATATCTGATTTTACAATGATATCCGCTGGTTTTCTTTTACTTGCAAATTCGTTGATTGCCAACCCGATTGGGTCTCCTTTTACTTCTGACATTTTAGTAATCGTATTCGTCAAAACTTCCGTAATCTTCTTCGTCCATTCCGTCTTCAAAATCATCAAAGCCGAAATCGTCACCCTCATCGTCACCTCCTTCTGATTCGAAGGTATCTGTATGCATCATTTTGGAGTCCTCAGGCGGTGCCATTCCTATGGATAAAACCGTAGTCGGCTTTTCAGGCGCCTCTTTTTCATAACCGATCAATTCGATCAAGAAAATCCACATGCGCATGAAGTCGTAAACCAAAATAAATTTCTGGTCAGGCTCTTCAATAAATTCAGATAATTGAGAGGTAGCCATGACCGATGGAGAGTCCTCCGTTTGGTCATCGCCGTAGCTCATATCCATCCACGAAATTTCATGACCTTTATCCCAATTATCATTGGAAACATAAAACGAAGCCATTTGATTTCCTTCAAAGTTGAAAGAGCGCATGATTTCCGTGTAGAAACTTTCAAAGGTGTCTTCTTTGCTAACAACAATATCGCGAAAGACCTCTTGGTCTTGCTCGCTGTCCAAAAGAATTCTGAATTTTAAACCCGCCATATTTTAAGCTAAATCTTTTGTAAAGTTAGGAATTATCCGATTGGGAATGTTTGGCTTTCAGACCAAGGTTTTCTCCAATTTCGAGCATCAATTGAAAGGCTTCATCGTGTGAATTAGGAATTTTACCTTCCAGGATTGCTTCTTTGATTTGATTTTTTATTTCACCAATTACTGCACAAGGCGATAGCTGGAAAACGTCCATAATTTCCTCTCCGCCTACTGGTGGTTGGAAATTGCGAACGTGGTCCTTCTCTTCAATTTCCTTTAATTTTTGAGTGACCAAAACGAAGTTTTTCTTGTAGCGCTTTACCTTCATTTCGTTCTTAGAGGTAATGTCAGCGTTACACAAAAGCATGAGGTCCTCATTGTCGTCTCCTGCTTCAAAAAGCAATCTTCTGATCGCAGAGTCACTTACATTGTCCTTGATCAAAGAAATTGGTCGCAAGTGAAGTCGAACGAGTTTTTGAACATACTTCATCTTGTGGTCCATGGGCAATTTCAATCGCTTGAATATGCGTGGAGTCATTCGAGCTCCCAATTCCTCGTGTCCGTGAAAGGTCCAGCCAATTTGCTTGTCGAAACGTTTCGTAGGAGCTTTGGCAATATCGTGCATAATAGCGGCCCAACGCACCCAGAGATTGTCACTGTTTTCGGCCGTATTGTCCAAAACTTCTAAGGTGTGATAGAAGTTGTCTTTGTGCGATTTTCCATCGATGGTTTCCACCCCCAGCAAAGCTGTGAGTTCAGGGAAAAATTCTTGCAACAAGTCGGTTGACTGTAGCAATTTAAATCCACGAGAAGGAACTTGTGCTAAAATAATCTTGTTTAGTTCATCAATGGTTCTTTCCATGGAAATAATGGAAAGGCGAGAGGCATTTCTTTTGATGGCCTCCAAACTTTTGATCTCTATTTTGAAATCCAATTGCGTAGCAAAACGAATGGCACGCATCATGCGCAAAGGATCGTCTGAATACGTAATATCAGGATCTAATGGAGTTCTCAAGATGCCTTTCTCCAAATCTTCCAAACCATTGAAGGGGTCAATCAATTCGCCAAAATGATCGGCATGAAGATTCAAGGCCATCGCATTGATGGTGAAATCACGACGATTCTGATCATCCTGCAAAGTACCATCTTCTACAATGGGCTTGCGACTATCTGAACGGTAGGATTCTTTACGAGCTCCTACGAATTCCACGTCAATGTCTTTGTATTTGAATTGCGCCGTACCGAAACGCTCAAAGGTGGAGACCTTTTTAACGCGCAAACCTGCGGCAATTTTTTTAGCTAAATCGAGTCCGTTTCCAACAACTACGATGTCAATATCCTTGTTGGGACGGTCGAGAAGAAGATCGCGAACGAATCCACCAATCACATAAGCTTCCAAATTGTTCTCGGTAACAATTTGGGATGCGACTTTAAAAATTGGATGCTTGAGTTGGTCCGCGTAATTCATTTTCGGCTGCAAAGATAGTGACTTCTTTGCGAATGAGCCCTAGGAACGGATAATCTTCACTTCACCTCCTAATCCCACTTTTATGATTTGAGAAGGGGCCGTCATTTTTTCTTTCAATCTCTCGTCTATAATAAAATCCACGCCGGATTTCAATTCGGAGTGGACTTCAGAAAAGTTGGTAGGAAAGGGCTCTCCACTAATATTGGCAGAAGTACTCACCAAGGGACGTCTCATCTTCCGTATCAATGCCAAGCAAATGGGGTCTTTCGTTATTCGAATGCCAACCGAACCGTCTTCGGCTATCACACTAGGAGCTAGTTTGGTTGCCCCAGGGTAAATAATGGTCAAAGGTTTTTCAGCATAGTCGACCAAGTCATAAACCACTTCCGCAAATTCTGGAATGTAATGTTCAACCATTCGAAAAGAATCGGCGAGGAGAACGAAACTCTTGTTGGCAGGACGTTTCTTGATTTCCAAAATCTTTTGGCAAGCAGCCTCGTTGGTGGCATCGCAACCCAGACCCCAAATCGTATCGGTAGGGTAGAGAAGGGTACCACCTTCATTCATGATTTCAACTGCTTTTTGAATCTTCTCTTGCATATTATTGAAGTAAATCCGGTCTTCTGTCCTTGGTTCTCTGATAGGCTTCTTTTTCTCTCCAAGCTTCTATTTTTTTGAAATCTCCCGACAACAAAACATCGGGAACTTTCATCCCTTTGAATTCTGGAGGTCGCGTGTATACTGGAGGAGAAAGTAAATTATCTTGAAAACTATCCGTAAGGGCAGAGGTTTCATCATTCAAAACGCCTGGTATCAAACGAACAATGGAGTCTGTAAGAACTGCGGCAGCTAATTCTCCACCTGACAAAACATACGAACCGATTGAAACTTCTTTGGTAATATACATTTGGCGAATGCGCTCGTCTACTCCTTTGTAATGACCACACAAAATCAGGATGTTTTCCTGAAGGCAAAGTGTGTTGGACATGTCCTGTTCCAATAATTCACCGTCTGGTGTCATGTAAATAATCTCGTCGTATTTTCTCTCACCTTGCAATTTGTCAATCAACGCAGCAATGGGTTCGCAACTCATCACCATTCCTGCACCTCCACCGTACTGGTAGTCGTCCACATTTTTGTGTTTATTGGTGGAATAGTCACGGATGTTGTGCAAGTGAATTTCCACCAATCCCTTGTCTTGCGCACGCTTCATGATGGAGTCCGAAAAAGGTCCCTCTAACAACTGCGGTAAAATGGTAAGAATGTCGATTCTCATGCCGCAAAGTTAGTGAATGATTGCGCCCAATAGACATGGCATTACTAAAGAACTCTTTCTTATTTTTGAGATATGCGTAAAAAATTGATTTACAACTTGGCTTCTTCCTTTTTGTTTTTGTGTTTTTCACAGAATATCCAGGCTCAATATTGGAAAGGGGAGACAACTCCTACCTATTCCGAAATGAGGACTCAATGTCTACAGTTGGCCAAAAAACACCAGGAAATTGAATTGTACAACATGGGGAGTTCTGATGCCAATCTGCCGATTTACCTGATGGTAATTAACGGTGCAGGAGATAGTACGGCCACTTTTAATAAGGCCAGAAATGGGACTGCAATTCTGGTAAACAATGCGATACACCCCGGAGAGCCTGACGGAGTGAATGCGATGTTTAATTGGGTGGAGGATTGGATCGCAGCGGGCAAACCAACCGATTCCATGCCCGTTATTGGCTTTATTACGGCTTACAATGTAGGCGGGATGAACAATCGTTCTTCGACTTCTCGCGCCAACCAAAATGGTCCAGAAGAATACGGATTCAGAGGTAATGCGCGCAACTTTGATTTGAACCGTGACTTTGTGAAAATGGACACGAAAAACTCCTTCACTTTTGTGAAAATTTATCAAGCATTGGATCCCGATGTTTTTATTGATAACCACGTTACAAATGGTGCTGATTACCAATATTATTTAACAGTGATACCTTCACTAAAGGAGCGATTGATGCCATCGGTTAGATCGATGACATACGACAAGCTTTGGCCTTTCTTGAAAGTTGATTTGTTGAACAAAGGAGTAGAAATGGCACCTTACGTAAATCTTAAAGATGAAACACCTGACAATGGCTTGGTGGCTTTTAACGATTTGCCTCGCTACGCGATGGGCTATGCTTCACTTTTTCATTCATTGAGTTTTACCGTTGAAACGCACATGTTAAAGCCATTTCCAGCGCGGGTTCAGGTAACCCAAGATTTTTTTGAGAGCACCTTGGATTTTGTGAAGCAATATGCACAAGAAATTGAAGAAATGAGGAAGAGGGCTGTAAAAGAATGTGCAGAACAGCCTTATTTCTTGTCCAATTTTAAATTGAATGAAGGGGAATATGAGCAACTTGAATTTTTAGGCTTTTCGGCGAAGTACAAGCCGAGTGAGGTTACAGGACTGAGTCGCTTGTATTACGATAGAACGGCTCCTTGGACCAAAAAAATTCCTTACTACAACTCATATCAAGCCGGTGATTCTGCTCGAATGCCTCAAACCATCTACATTGCAGCAACGGAGGAGAAAATTTTGGAAAGACTTCGGGCCAACGGAGTGGAAATGTCAACATTGTCTGATCAGGTAGAACTAGAACTAACAGTTCAACGAGTTATTCACTACAACGCTTCTTCTCGACCCTACGAAGGACACTTTTCATATCGCAATCAGACCATTCAGTATGAACAGAAAAAGGTAAAGTTGCCTAAGGGAAGTGTGCGCATTCAGCTCAACCAGCCCAAAGGGTATTTCCTCTTGCATGTATTGATGGGGGCGTCAGACGATGGATATTTCACTTGGAATTTTATGGATTCTTATTTGGATGAAAAAGAGTATTTCTCACCCTATGTTTTTGAAGATGTAGCAGCTCAACTGTTGAAAGACCATCCAGATTGGAAGGAGGAGTTGCTCGAAAAACGGAAAATGGACCGAAAGTTCGCCGAGAGTCAATGGGCTCAACTATTCTTTATTTATCAAAAGTCGGAATACTTCGAACCGAATGTTGGTGTTTTACCGATCTATCTAGCTTACTAATCATGGAGAATATTCAAAAACAACTTTTTGAAATTGTAAAAGGGAGAATCAACAAGGAGGATTCCTTGGGAAATGCACTTTCGGATGTTCTGCACATTAGTCCAGATGCTGTATACCGAAGATATCGAGGGGAAACACCTTTGACCGTAGAGGAAGTGAAGCGACTGTGCAATGAATACCACATTTCGTTCGATGCTTTGCTGGATCTACAAGCCGGCAATGTATCCTTCACTTATCCACCTTTGAATACGTTCGACTTTTCTTTGGAGTCATACTTGAACGGTATACTCAATGCCTTTGAGCGATTGAAGCGAATGGGAGGTGCTGAAATGATTTTATCAGTCAACAATATCAATTTTTTCCAACTGTTGAATTTCCCACAATTGGTCAGATTCAAATTGTATTTCTGGGCCAAGACTCACTTGCAAATTCCCTTGTACCAGCAAGAGAAATTTCGACATGAAAAAACGAGTGATTCTGCTTTTCAATTGGGGAAGGAGATCCTTACCATCTATAATTCCATTCCGTCCAAGGAGATATACGACCCAGAATTTATGCGGGGATTCTTGAGGCAAATTCAATATTATTTTACCGCTCACCTCTTTGAGGATCCAGAGTATGCCTTGTTTTTGCACGACAGGTTGACCATGCTTTCGGGACATTTACAGGCGCAAGCCATCGCAGGAAAAAAGTACATTTATGGAACCGAAATGCCAGCGAGCGGGAATGATTTTCAGATGTTTTTGAACGAAACTATCAACTCAGACGGAACTTTCTACTACAAATCAGAGGAGGTTGAAGGCGTATTTGTGACGCACAACATCATGAATTACTTAGAGACTCGCAATGAGGCTTATGTAGGTGATACCAAATCGATTCTCGATCGTCAGTTGGCGAATTCTAGCCAGATTTCTCAGATTAATGAAAAGGAGAGAAACAACTTCTTTTACGATTTCGAACGAACGATATCTGTGTTCAAAAGGAAAATAGAAGCCGACCTGGCTATTTAATTTCGAAAGTGTACCTAGGTACACTTCCGATTTTTTACGGATTGCATTATTGTAAGTGTGATTAGTGAGGTTTTAATTGTGATTTGTGTAATTAGTTGCTTGCGTAATACTAGTTATTTGTGAATTTCACAAAACATTGCCGCATTTCTTGAAGAATTCGATTATTCTACTTGTGTTATTCGCATAATCTTTGTCTCAGTTAATCAAAACATTCAAATGATGAAAACACAAGTATTAAAAGCCGTAATGATTGGATCTCTTTTTGTATCGGGCTTCGTGAAGGCTCAAGATCAAGGAAATTCATTGAACTCTATTGCTATTGCTAATCCTCACGTAGAGGGATTGAGCGCCTCGAAAGAACTCGTCGCAAAAATGATGCGATTGGAAGTTATAAAAACCAAAAAATTTAACGTGTATGACGAATTCGATATGTCTGAAGTGGTGGCCAATAACAAAGCATACCAGGAATCTTGTTATGGAAAAAGCTGTTTGGTCAATCTTGGGCGCGATTTGGGTGTTCAGTACATTCTGGGGGGAAGTGTTGACGCATTCTACCAAAAAATTGCTGTTTCCTTCAAGGTTATAGATATTAAAAACGGAAGTATTACCAAGTCTGTAGTTAAGGAATTTGATAACCAAGAACAAGAATTACAACGCATGATAGAAATTTCCATTCGAGAGATTTTTGATTTGGAAGTATCTGCTGAAGTGGCTGAGCGTTTGCTATATCGAAATGATCTGATAACTCCGACTAAGGTGGGCAAAATAAACAATTCTGGTCCACGAGTGGGCTACGCTTATGCCTTTGGAGATTTGTATGACTTTGCAACACGAAGTGAGGCGAGTGGTGGATTGGGAGCTTTGCCGGCTTTCGCGATGATTGGTTATCAGTTTGAAGCCCAATATGTAGGGAACGATAAATTTTCAGCACTCATTGAAGGGATTGTAAACGTCAGCGGTTTGGAGCAAGGATTGTTCATTCCAACTTTTACACTCATGAATGGATTCCGTTTTGAGAATACAGGATGGGAGTTTGCCTTCGGACCTGGACTAGGGGTGAAGAAAATGCGAAACGGGTTTTTGGATAACAAAGGTCTGTTTGGTCAAGCAGGTCGTTTCTATGGAGAAAATGACTGGAATAATTATGTAAAAGATAAGTACGGTAATGATCCAAACTACCAGGATACCAATGGATATTTCATTCCTCCCTCACCATCTGATTTTGACTCTGATTACAGTCTTAGCAACAAGGTAATGCACAGCGGAGGTAACCTTTATTTAAGCACTTCTTTCGTGTTTGCATTAGGAAAAACCTTTCGAGCTGGAAGTTTGAATATACCTGTAAACTTATTCTATTCTGCTCAAAGAAGAGGAGGGATGGTTGGATTGAATGTTGGATTTAACGTACAAAAGAGCAGATCGAATATACCGCCAATTTTATAACTAAACCCCAACCTGAACTCTATCAAAAAAGCCTCTCGATCGGAGAGGCTTTTCTAATTTTATAAGAATTGAACAGTCATCGGGATGACGATGTTTTCACAATTGACCGTGGTGCAATGTTCACTTTTCATCAGATCCCAATTTACATTTTCAATGAGTTCGGTACAAAACTGTTTCGCGAGGTTGTTCATCGATTCAAGCTGTCCTTTTTTGACGATTGAAAAATGTGTAAACGAACAATTTTCGTCTCTTTTAAGCGAAACGATTACTTCGTCTTGTTGCACTCCCTTGCGTTCAGCTTCGTAATACACTTCTGAGTTCAAAAACAAGGTGCTTTCGATGTTCATTTCGGCTCTATTCTCAAAACAAGATCGACCCATTTCTATTTTTCCAGAAGAGGTTTCCAGGGTAAATGTATCGCGAACCATGACATTGCTGTTCGACTCTGGAGTGGGATTGGTCACTGGATCTACACCAGCAAACGAACTTACAAAAAGAAAAAGGCTAAGAACACTGGTGAATATATTTTTCATAGAATCCAATTTTTCGAAAAGTTAAGGATTTAATTGATATGTCAAAAATAGATAGTTGGATTAGTATGAACAAATCGATGTTATTGCTTGTCAGGTAAGGGGCGAGTGGCTATCCCTTGAGTATGTGCGTGCTGCTTGGACTGTAGGAGATGTGAACCAACTTATTTATTTCTATCGAAAATTATTGTTTCGTTTCGTTCGAAAGGAGGATAAGCAACTTTCGGCCACCATTCTGCATTTATTTCAGGAAATTGTTTTTCCATTTCAGCAACGAAACTTGACCAATTTTTATCTTCTTCTGTGATAAATATTTCTTTTTGGTTGCAAACTAATCTTAAACATATTTCATCAACTGTTATTCGATCAATTTTAAATGCAGTTATTGATTCAATATCTGTCCATTTTAATGAAGTTAATTCCTTCTCAGAGTTCACTCGGAAACCATCGGATTCTATTTGAATTTCAGTTCCTATTTTTTTCTTCCAGAACATTTTGGGTCAGATTTTTAATGATGGTTAAAGGTTCTCAACAAAGTGAAACAGGCTTCTTGCCTCGGTTGTTCAGACCGTGGCTTTTAGTTAATGACAGTGGTATTTTTTCGTTTCCTTTTTTTCTTTTTTGTTTTCGAAGTTACTTGTAAAAATTCATACCCATCATTTGTGTAAGTCCCAGCCGTCAATGTTCCTATTAATGTTGAGTAATATCTTTCACATGTATTGGAAATGGAACAAGTTGATTTAAGTGCATGATTTATGATATCAATATATTCAATGGAATCCGCTTGTTGTGCCGGAGATAAAAATGATTTGAGGCTATAGAATTCCTTTGTAGCGTATTCAATGGTATAACTCTTTCCATGAATCGGATAATTCCAATTTGGAATACTATCCATATCTGGAATAGAGTCGAATGGCTTTAAGTTTTTATAGATTAAAAATGCTGTGTCTTGTGTAATTGATTTATTCAAAAAAATTGGGTGATTATAATCTATTGTGTCATTAACCTCTGCATAGATATAGTGAATAATTTTGCCACTATAAATAGTATCATTTCTGCGGACTTCTATTATAATCCCACTTTTTTCTAATCTATAGCATTCGTCAAATGTAGTGTCAGTGGATAGCTTCGTAGTGCCAAATTTTAATGAGTTCAAATTCTCATAAACGGTCAAATAATTATTTTGTGTCAACCTCTCAGGCAAATCAGTAACCTTAGATTGCGCGCGTGCCGAGCCAATGAAGACAATTAAAGCGAAAATCAATTTACTAGTATTCATTTTAGTTCGTTATTCGATTACCAGTAACTCGTTCATAAAAAAAGTGAACGCACATCTTTTTGATCAAATAAACAAAGCATTTCACCGTCTAGCTCTCTTTCTCCAAGACTTTGAAATCCCAATGATTTTAGCAAATACATAGAATTCGGGTTGTTGGATTGGACCATGGCTTGAATGGTTTGTTGTCCAGTAGCGGCGTGGAATTGCGTCAGTAACAAAACGCAGGCTTTTTTGGTAAACCCTTTCCCTTCATGTTGCTTCAAAATGGCATAGCCTACATCGGGATGATCGAGATAGTTTCGCTGTAACACTCCGACAACTCCAAGTGGCTGCTGATCTTCATGGCAAAATGCAAAATAGCCAAGGGTCATGACAGGGGTCAAGGTGCCACGTATTTTATGAATGTATTGGATGGAATCTTGCAGGGTGTGAACATTTCGTTCGCCGATGAAATCTTTCCAGCCTTTTTCGTTCACCAACTTTAGAATGAAACCAGCATCCTCATCCACGAGTTCCCTTAATTGTATGTTAGAGCGGTTTTCCATCTGGGTCTATGTCAATACGATAAAAGAAGGAGTTTCCGGAATAATAGGTCGCATATCGACTGGGAGTAATTTTGAAAACACCCAAGGCAACTCCTGCAGTACTCGAAAAAATTGTCTGATTGAAATTGAGATCATAGACCCCACTAGTGCTGGCTTTGTTCAGGCTTGCGGTGAGAGGTAGTTGGATTCCATTTTCGATTCTATTTCCGAGAACAACAAATTCTTGGTCGCTTACAGCGGCAATGGCATTCAAACTTCTTTCCTCTTGAAAATTGTTGCTATTGAGGATTTGATCAGGGTTCCCTGTGGTTGAAACGATTCTCAAATAATCTCGTTTTATTCCATTGCTTCTGTCTTGCCCAAGGACGAAAATATCGTCGTGAATCAAGACGGTAGAAATATGGTGATGAAATGACTCTGTAAACAGAGGGGTTGGCTCGATATCTCCGGTTTCTTGTGCCATGAAAAAAGCATGGTTGCCTGCACCTTCTGCCAGGCTTTCTTGAAAAATGAGAAATTGATTATTGGGAGCAATAAATAGTCGTTTAAATCGCTTTTCTACTTCCCCAGAAGTGTCTTTGTTCCAAAGTAAGGTGCCACTTAAGTCAAATTTACGAAGCAAGTTGGTCAGAGAGTCGTTTACATAACCAAATCCGGTTAGTATGAATTCATCATTCAAAACGAGTAGGTCAGTAATGTGGGTAGAATCTACATTCAAGTCATCCAAAACAGGAATCAGGTCCCCATTTCTGGTTGCAATTTGAACAAATGATATCTCATGAAGAGTTAGTGTATCCAGTCGAACTCCAGCTACCAAAAAGCTACTTTCATTCAAATAGTCGAAAGTGGACAATTCAGCATTGAGGCCAAAATTGAAAAGTGTTCTCCAGTTCTCTTTTCCGTCAGGGTGAACGTGCGTTATGAAGTGCCCATTCCCTTGTTTTCCTAAAAAGTAATGCCCGCCGTTACTTCCCTCCACCACATGACTTTGAGTAGGATTTATCTTTCCAGGATACTTAAAAGAGATTTCATTGGACCCATTCGTTTGATTGAAGTTGTCGTTCTCTTTGGTACACGCCAAAAGCAGAAAAGTCAGAAAAATGATATGGAGATACTTTATTTGCATTAGGCGTCGGAGAGTTGAATGTCTAAGTCACCCAATAAATGGATAAGATTGGACTGATTGATCGTAATACCTTTCAATTTAGTCGTACGCGGGTCTATTCCATTGATGATGGATCGGGTCAAGTTGGCCTTCGATAAGTCGGCTTGTGAAAAATCGGTGTTGAGTAGACTTGCTTCACTTAGATCGACCTCATTGAGTCGGGTGGAGGTCAGGTCTGCACCGTCGAGAATGGAGCCTACGAATGAGCAGGATCTTAAATCCATTTCGGCAAAGGTGGAGTAATTCAAGCTACATTTTTCAAAATGCATGGAAAACATGGTTTGACTCACACGGGTGAAATCGCAGCCTGTGGCTTTACATTCCTTCATTTCGCAATCAATGAACTTGGTGTCGTGTTTGAAACTATTGGGAATGGAGCAAGATTGAAAAAGGCAATTTTCAAAACGAGCATTTCGAAAGGTAAAATCGGTGAAATCAATATTCTTGAAGGTACATTGGTAGAAGTCCGTATTCTCCAAAACGGGAACGGTTTTCATTGAAAATTCTTCATGTTCAAAATAGGTCATACACCGAATATTTTGAGAGTTGATCCTTTTGTTGACTGAGCGACTTTTTACTAGGTTCAAGTTTTTGTTAGTTGGCAACACCATTGATATCTTCTTTGGCTGCCTGCCTCGTTCACCAAACAAAGGTAGGATCCATACTCTTTCGAAATAATTGAGTGGTTGAAATTAGGAAATTTGGTGTTGTAAAACCAGCCCTTCATTAAAAATGAATGCCTAATTTTGTGCCTCAAAACACGAATTATGACGTACGATTTTGCCATCATAGGAGGGGGAATAGTTGGAGCCGCAACTTTTTACAAACTTCAAATGAAATACCCAGACAAGACGATTGTTTTGTTTGAAAAAGAGGATTTGCTGGCAGATCACCAAACGGGGCATAATTCAGGTGTAATTCACTCTGGATTATACTACAAACCAGGCTCACTTAAGGCGCAGAACTGTATCCAGGGACGTCATGAACTGGTAGCTTTTGCATAGGAACATGGAATAGATCATGATGTGTGTGGAAAAATCGTTGTTGCCACTCATGAAGAAGAGCTTCCGTACCTGGAAAAGATTTACCAAACGGGATTAGAAAATAAGATTGAAGGTTTGCGTAAAATCGGGCCTGAAGAGATCAAAGAAATTGAACCACACTGTGTGGGAATTGCTGGTTTGCATGTTCCTTGTACGGGAATTATAGATTTCCGTGGAGCAACTGCTAAAATGGTAGAGTTAGCCATCAACATGAACGTGGATAGCAAATTGTGCATGCAGCATGAGGTAATGGGAATTGACAAAAAAGACGGTTTTAGTATTGTGAAATCCAACAAAGGCGATTTCCAAGCCAGTAAATTGATTTTCTGTGCGGGTCTTCAAGCAGATCGTATGGCAGCAAAAGATGGTGTAAAAATTAAAGAACGTGTAGTAGGGTTTAGAGGAGATTACTATGAACTAACCGAGCAGGGACACCACAAAATCAAGCATTTAATTTACCCAGTACCCAACCCAGATTTTCCTTTCTTAGGGGTGCATTTTACGCGAATGACAGACGGTGAAATTGAATGTGGCCCCAATGCCGTTTTCACTTTCAAGAGAGAAGGATACGGAAAAACAGACTTTAGCCTTCGTGATACTTGGGATGCCTTGACGTATAAAGGAACTTGGAAATTGTTTTTCGGCAATATTTCTTTCGGAATCAATGAATACCGTCGTGCCTTTTCTAAAAAGCTATTCTTAAAGACTTTGCAACGCATGGTTCCTTCACTTACCATGGATGATATTCGTCCGGGCAGAAGTGGAGTTCGAGCTTTGTTGTTGAGAGAAGATGGTGATACTCGTGATGATTTTCGTATTGTTCACGAAGGAAATAGTGTGCATGTTTTGAATGCGCCAAGTCCTGCAGCAACTGCCTCTTTGGCAATTGGTAGTTACATTGTAAACGAGGTGGAGAAACACCTCATGAACTAAGTTTTACGCTATTTCTTTTTGGCAGCAGGGAAGAGAATATTGTTCAATATCAAACGATAACCTGGCGAATTGGGGTGCAGATTCAAATCCGTTGGGGGATCTCCTACCCGGTGTTCAAAATCTTCTGGATCATGGCCTCCATAAAAGGTCCACGTTCCTTGACCCAATTCTCCATGGACGTATCGAACGGTTCCTAAGGCTTTTGATTCACCCATAATCAAGACATTGGGCTTTACCAATTCTTTTCTGAAATCAGTTGTTTGCCCCATGAATCCAGGAATAATGTCTTCGTGACACTGAGTCAACATAGTAGGAACCACGTCCCATTTTGCTGAAAATTCAAAAAGCGTAAAATTGTCAGTGGTTTCATTTCTTTTGTGTAGATCCGTACCGTCAATATTTGAATACTCGTATTTCAATGGATCCTTCTCTAAAGTGAAGTCTTGAAAGGCAAAGGTTTGCGAAAAATCTAATTTGTTTTGAGCTCCTGGATCTGCTCCATCTCCATCGTACATCGATTCACAAATATCAACGTCCTGTGCGGCCAAGGCAATGTCAAACGAGTCTGTTCCAGAGCACATGGTGAACAAGAATCCTCCACCAACTACAAAGTTTTTGATATTCAAAGCAACGGCTCTTTTCAATTCGGATACTTTAGAAAAACCTAGCATTTTCGCATCGGCTTCGGCATCGGCCACTTGTTTTTGGTACCAAGGATACGAGCGGTAGGCTGCGTAAAATTTACCATATTGTCCGGTAAAATCTTCGTGGTGCAAATGGAGCCAGTCGTATTTCGGCAGAGCACCCATAACGATAGCTGAATCGTATATCTTATCGTAGGGAATTTCGGCGTATTCTAGTACCAGTGTTACGGCATCTTCCCACGGTTGCTTTCCTTCGGGCGTGGACACGGCTATTTTGGGAGCCTTCTCCAATTGAACAATTTCCATGTTTACCTCAGGGTTGCCAATCTGAGTTCGAATAGAATTTACTTGTCCGTCCGTAAGTATTTCATACTTTACGCCGCGGATAACCAATTCTTCTTCAATTGTTTGCAAGTGTGGAAAGAGAAAAGATCCTCCTCTGTAATTCAGCAGCCATTCCATGACCACGCCATTTTCAAGAACCCAAAACGATACCCCATAAGCTTTTAAATGATTGCTTTGGGTTTCGTCCATAGGAACGATAATTTGACTGGCTTGAACTTGGGAACTTAGGCCAAGAAGAAAAAGGCAAAAAAGGAAAGTACGTCTCATAGTCTTAATGCTAAAGGTACACTACATTTTTTCCTAAATGAAACTGTCGATCGCTTTTAAGATTTTTTAAAAAGCGTTGTCGCTTATTTCGTCGAAGTCAAAATCATCATTTCCACCATCGAAACCTTTGTTTTCATTCATTTTACTTGGAATAGTGTATGAACCTCCTTGGTTATCAAACGAATGATTGGCAGCCATATTTTGCATGCCTTGATTTGGATTGGTCAATTCGTATACATCGGCGTCAAAGTTGTCGAAACGAGCATACTGGTTGATGAATTTCAAGCGGACGTTTTCCAAGGCACCATTACGGTGTTTGGCAATCATAATTTCACCAACGTTTGCATTGGAGTTTCCTTCAGCATCTTGCAAAATACCGTAGTATTCCGGACGAAAAATGAAGGATACGATATCGGCATCCTGCTCAATGGCTCCTGATTCACGAAGATCCGATAGCTGGGGTCTTTTTTCTCCTCCACGTTGTTCAACTGAACGGCTTAGCTGGGAAAGTGCAATCATTGGAACATTCAATTCCTTGGCAATTTCCTTGATGGAACGTGAAATCAAGGAGATTTCTTGTTCACGGTTACCTCCACCTTTAGAACCACCCGCTGTCATCAACTGCAAGTAATCGATGATGACCATTTGGATGTCGTATTTCTTTTTCAAACGGCGACATTTCGCACGTAAATCGAAGATGGAAATACCTGGTGTATCGTCAATATAAATAGGGGCTTGACTCAATTTTGAGATTCGGCTGTGCAACTGTTGCATTTCGTGATCCTTTAAGTCTCCCTTTCTTAGTTTTTCTGCCGAAAGTCTCGCTTCACTAGCAATCAAACGTTTCACCAACTGCACGGAGGACATCTCCAAAGAGAAGATCGCCACACCTTGACCGTAATCAACCGCTGTGTTTCGGGCCATGGAAAGGACGAAGGCTGTTTTACCCATCGCTGGACGGGCGGCGATTACAATCATATCCGAACGCTGCCAACCAGAAGTCACTTTGTCCAAATCGATGAATCCAGTTGGAATACCCGAGATACCATCTGAGTTTTTCGTCGCTAATTCAATTTCTTCAATCGCTTCGTGAACCACGTTTTTCATTTCGGCGATTTCCTTACGAGCGTTGTTTTGGGTGATCTCAAACAAGGCTTTCTCTGCGTGATTCATGACGTCGAATACATCGTTCGTTTCGTCATAAGACATTTGCATCACCTCGCTCGACATGCGAATCATTTCACGCTTGATGTATTTTTCAAGTATGATACGAGCATGGTACTCAACGTGAGCTGAAGAGGTAATTCTGGAAGTTAATGAAGAGATGTAGGCAGCTCCTCCAGAGGCTTCCAAAACTCCTTCTTTTTTCAAGGCATTCGTTACGGTCACCAAATCCACCGGTTGGGACGAGGCATCTAAATTTCGAATAGCTGAGAAAATATATTGGTGTTTCGGGTCGTAAAAGCACTGCGGTTGGAGAACATCCAAGGTTTCCGCAATCGCGGCTTTGTCCAGCATGAGCGCACCTAAAACTACCTGCTCAATATCCACCGCTTGAGGTGGTACTCGCCCAAGTTCATTTGCAAAAGGGTTGGTGGTTTTAATACGTGCTGCTGGTTTGCGCGTGTTTTCAGCCTTGTTATCCATAGGGACAAAGTTAGAGAATTGAAAGTGGTGAATGAAGGTAAGCGATGAAATTTTAGGAGAAAGATATAAAGAGAGGTTATTCACAATTGTTGAAACCTATACTAACTTTGCCAAGTGGAACGCAGGATTATTGAAACTGGGGATGGATCGAAGACGATTCAGTTGGTGGATTGGAATGAGCAATATCATTCAGTTCATGGAGCATTGCAAGAGGCTAAACATGTTTTTATCAAACACTTGCGAGAATACCTAGAGGTGAATTGGAACGACACCTCAGATGTTGTACATGTTTTCGAAATGGGATTTGGTACAGGTTTGAATGCCTTGTTGACTGCTCAATTCGCCAAAGAAACGACTCAAAACATTCATTACACTACACTAGAAGCTTATCCGATTTCAAAAGAAGAAATCGAGTCTTTAAATTATGCTTCCATGGTGGAGGACAAAGAAGGGATTTATAATAAACAGCATGAAGTGGAGTGGGAACAAGATCAAAAAATCCATAATCATTTCACCTTGTTGAAACGAAAAGGCGAGTTGCATTCCCATCTTTTCGATGGAGCGTTTGATGTTGTTTTTTATGATGCATTTGGCCCACGAGTGCAGCCCGATTTATGGACCATTCCGATTTTTGAGAAGGTTTTCTCGGCAATGAATAAAGGCGGAGCTTTGTTTACCTATTGCGCGAAAGGGGAGGTGAGGAGAAACATGATAGCTGCTGGCTTCGAGGTGAGTCGGATGCCTGGACCTCCGGGAAAACGTGAAATGTTGGTTGCAAAAAAGCCATGAATCCGCCTAGAACTGGATAATTGGACTTATTCACAAAATAAATTGAATAAACTGTGAATAACCGATTATACTTCAAAATAATATATCTATCTTTGCACCGTCAAAACCGGCATGGGATCCGGGGCGACTACATAAAAATTATTAAATCAATATTGGCATGTATTTAACTCCAGAAACGAAAAAGGAGATTTTTTCAAAACACGGTGGTGCAGAAACAAACACTGGATCAGCGGAAGGACAAATTGCTTTGTTCACTTACCGTATCTCTCATTTGACTGAGCACTTGAAGAAAAACCGTAAAGATTACGGTACGCAAAGAGCTCTTCAATTGTTGGTAGGTAAGAGAAGAAGTTTGTTGGATTACTTGAAGAAAAAAGATATCGAGAGATATCGTGCTATTGTTAAAGAATTGGGTCTACGCCGTTAATTCTTTATCAAAAATATTTCAGGGAGGGGGCAATCGAAATCATTCGACTGTCCCTTTTTTGCTTAAAAAGCGCATAAATAGGAAATAATACACATATGAATATAGGAACAAAAAAGTCCATCATTACTGGCGGTAAGGAAATCAGTATTGAAACTGGTAAACTTGCTAAGCAAGCCGACGGATCAGTAGTGTTACAAATGGGCAACACGGTGCTATTGGCAACAGTAGTTGCAGCACCAGAAGCAAAGGAAGGGGTTGATTTCCTTCCATTAACAGTTGATTACAAAGAGAAATTTGCAGCTTCAGGGCGTATCCCTGGCGGATTTTTCCGTCGTGAGGCACGTCCTTCAGAAGGAGAAATATTGATCATGAGAATCGTGGATCGCGCATTGCGTCCATTGTTCCCAGATGATTACCATGCGGAAGTACAGTTGATGATCCAATTGTTGGCTTACGATGGTGAAAACAACCCAGATGCCTTGGTTGGTTTAGCAGCGTCTACTGCAATCGCAGTTTCAGACATTCCATTCAACGGACCAATGTCAGAGGTGAAAGTTGGTCGTGTAGACGGTCAATTGATCTTGAACCCGACAGTTGAGGAATTGAAAGCGTCAGATGTTGATATCATCGTAGCAGGTACAGCGAAAGACATCAATATGGTGGAAGGTGAGATGCAAGAAATCTCTGAAGAAGAGATGGTTGAAATCATCAAATTCGCTCACGAAGCAATTAAAGAACAATGTCAATTCCAGTTGGATTTGGCAGCTGAGATTCCAACAGCAAACCCTAAAAGAGAATACTCTCACGAGGTTCATAACGAGGAAGTGAAAGCGAAAGTTTACGCTGACTGTATGGACAAGTGTAAGGATGTTGCTCGTCAAGGTTTGGCTTCAAAACAAACTCGTTCTGAATTGTTTGATGCTATCAAGGAAGAGTTTAAAGCTCAATATTCTGAAGAAGAATTGGAGGAAGTAGGTGGATTCATTTCAACTTATTTCAACGAGGTTAAGAAAAAAGCAGTTCGTTGGGTTATGTTGAACGAGCAAATCCGTTTGGATGGTCGTCAATTCAACGAAATTCGTCCAATTTGGGCTGAAGTTGATTACTTGCCAATGGTACACGGTTCTGCTGTGTTTACGCGTGGTGAGACTCAATCGTTGACAACTTTGACTTTGGGTGGTAAAATGGATGAGCAAATGATTGACGGCGTTACTTTCCGTGGATCTGAGCCTTTCATGTTGCATTACAACTTCCCTCCATTCTCAACAGGTGAAGCTCGTCCAATTCGTGGAACATCTCGTCGTGAAATCGGTCATGGAAACTTGGCATTACGTGCCTTGAAACCAGTTTTACCAGAAGATAATGCATACACCATTCGTTTGGTTTCTGAAATTTTGGAATCAAATGGTTCATCATCAATGGCAACTGTTTGTGCAGGTACATTGGCTTTGATGGATGGTGGTGTAAAAATCAAAGCGCCAGTATCAGGTATCGCAATGGGGTTGGTAGCAGACGAAGGTAAATTTGCTGTATTGTCTGACATCTTAGGTGATGAAGATCA
>JAOASF010000200.1 GCA_025210175.1 Crocinitomicaceae bacterium
CATACTTCCATCCCATCCATCTCGGGCATCATAACGTCCAAAAGAATCAAATCGGGGCGCATGGTTGTGGCAATTTCTATGGCCTCTTTACCATTGGCAGCTACCTTGGTGGTAAAACCTTCCTTGTTTAAATTATATTGAAGAATATCTCTGATATCCTCTTCATCATCTACGATTAAAATGGATTTGCTCATCGTTTTTGCGAACTGATAATTGACGGACCAAGATAATTATTCTCACTGGATAAAAATAATTCTCCCTGTTTATGGGGTTTCCAATGCGTGCACAATAAAATTTTGAAAAAAAGTTGCAGAATAATTTTGTCATGTCAAATATCTCCGTATCTTTGTTACAGTAGTAGTAGGTTAGGTTGATTAGTGTAACAAAAGCTTTGGACGCCCGTTCAAAGCTTTTGTTCTTTTATAGCCATTCGATCAATGTAAATTTTACATTAAGAAACCGAATAAGGCTTCCTCTTTTAAACGTCACTCAAAGTGTTTTCTTTACATTTGCCGCAATTAATGACGTTCATGTTAAAACGAATTTTTTCCGTAAAGCCAACCTTGTTGTTGAGCTTTGTCATCTCTTTATTTTTCATTACTCCAATAGGGGCGCAGCAGGTTTCGGTAAAAAACAGTGATGATGCTTCTGATTATATCGAGAACATCAATGCAAGTGCAGATGGTGTTGAGGCAAAGATTACATGGAACGTTAAATACAACAAACTTCCGCTCAAGGGAAAGATTTATATCCGCTACATCAAGGATAATTTAACCAAGCTGAATGCGGACCCACAATGGAAAATTTCACCAGCTATTGATCCGAATACCACCTCCTTTAAACTAATCGACCTGCCAGTTGAAGAAAAAATGGCTTATTCCATCGGTATTCAGTTTGATGGGGATAGCAAGGGACAAATCGTTTGGTCCAAAAAGAAGAGTTTTAAAACAGAGCGCGGTTGGACAGCCAATACGGGGTTGATCATGCGCATATTGATGTTGTTAGGTTCTCTTGCCTTGTTCATCTACGGGATGAAAATCATGAGTGAAGGAATTCAAAAAGCTGCCGGACAAGGGTTGAGACAGATTTTGGGTTCCATGACCAGCAACAAGATCAAAGGAATTTTTACCGGTTTTTTGACCACTTCCATCATCCAGTCATCAAGTGCCACTACCGTTATGGTCGTGAGCTTCGTAAACGCAGGTTTGCTGAGCTTGAAAGAGAGCATCGGTGTAATTATGGGAGCCAATATTGGTACCACGGTTACGGCTTGGTTGGTTGCCTATCTCGGCTTTTCTGTTTCCATGTCGGATTATGCCTTGCCCATTTTCTTAATCGCCATCATTTTCATGTTCCTGAACAACACCCAATTGAAATCGTGGGGTGAAATGTTGGCTGGTTTCTCCATTTTGTTCATTGGTTTGGAATTGTTGAAATCGGGAGTGCCTGATGTTAAAGGTTCGGTGGACTCGCTAGCCTTTTTGAAGAGTTTGTCTGATTACGGTTCCTTCTCAGTTATCTTATTTGTATTAATTGGTACCATTGTTACCATCGTGGTGCAGTCGTCTTCTGCAGCCATGGCCGTAACCATTCTCTTGTGTGAGAGAGGAATCATTCCATATCAAATGGCGGCTGGAATGGTATTGGGAGAAAATATCGGAACCACTATCACGGCCAATTTAGCTGCGATTGTCGGGAATGTACACGCCAAAAGAGCCGCAAGAGCCCATTTTATCTTCAATGTATTTGGTGTAATCTGGATGGTCATTGCCTTCCCGTTGTTCATGGATTTGATTGATTATCTCATTCAGTTCAAGTACCCTAGTCCGTATGTCGATCAGAGTGCGCGACCAATTGCCTTGGCCTTGTTCCATACTACCTTCAATATTCTCAATGTTTTGATCCTCGTGTGGTTTACCAACCTGATAGCCAAAACGGTAGTGAAGATGGTACCTGTTAAAAACGAAAGTGATGAGGAGTTCCGTTTGGAGTACATTGCCGGAGGAGTGTTGAGCACGCCTGAATTGTCCCTACTTGAGGCAAAAAAGGAGATCGGTAAGTTTGGAGATGTAACCAAGCGCATGGCAGGTATGTTCAAAGACTTGCTTTACGAGAAAGAGAAAAAGAAAAAGAAGAAAATATTGGAGCGCATTGGTAAGTATGAGGTGATTACCGATCGTTTGCGCGAAGAAATTTTGGCCTACCTCGGAAGATGTGCCGAAGAAGAACTATCGAAGGATTCTCAAGAAAAGGTACGCGCTTATATGGCCATCAACAATGACCTAGAGAGAATAGGCGATATCTTCTACCAAATGTCATTGGTTTACAAGAAAAAAGAAGAGGAGAAAATTTGGTTCTCGCCAGAACAACGCTTGAATATCAAAACCATGCTCGAAGAATTGGAGAAGGCCTTTGATACCATGGGAGAGAACCTAGAGGCTGTTTCGTCGAAAGTAGATTTGGATAAGGCTTACAAAAACGAAGCATCCATTAACTCTTTGCGCGACAAGCTGCGTTTGGAGAACGACGAAATGATTGACTCTGAAGAATTCAACGTGAAGAGCAACGTGATCTACACTGATTTGATTTTCTCTTGCGAGCGTGTGGGAGATTTAATCATCAATGTATCGGAAGAACTTAAGCAAAAAAAGTAAACTCAAACTTTCGCTACTTTTAAACTAAGAACTAGTTTTAAGATATGGAGGCGAAAATTCTATTGGTGGAGGACGACACGAGCCTTGGTTTTGTGGTGTCTGATCAACTCAAATCTCTCGGATATAAAGTAACCCTGTGCATGGATGGGGTGGAAGCCTTGAAGCGTTTCAATGAAGAGACCTACCACATGTGCATTTTTGATGTGATGATGCCCAAAAAGGATGGGTTTACTTTGGCAACTGAAATCCGTCAAACCAATGCAAAGGTTCCCATTTTGTTTTTAACGGCTAAATCTATGGTAGATGACAAGATTGCCGGTTTTAAGGCAGGAGGGGATGATTATTTGACCAAGCCTTTCAATTTTGATGAACTGGAGATGCGGGTTATGGCACTATTGAAACGAGTGGATGTTTCCCTGGTGGAAGAAGAACTTAGTACTTTTCAATTAGGAGCCTATGTATTCGATAGTGAAGAACACAGCTTAAAAATAAATGGCCAGAGCCGTTCGCTGACAAAAAAAGAGAATCAAATTTTGAAAATCATGTGTAAAAACGCCAACAGTGTTGTACCTCGTGAAGTGGTTCTGAATGCCGTATGGGGACAAGATGACTATTTCGTTGGCCGTAGTTTGGACGTGTTCATGACCAAGATTCGCAAATACCTAAAGGAAGATGAATCTGTTCAAATAACGAACATACATGGTGTTGGCTTTAAATTAACTTGCGCAAATGTCTGATACGCATATTCTGCATATTGAAACGTCTACCAAGGTTTGCTCGGTGGCTTTGTCAAAAAATGGAAAATTATTGCACGCCAAGGAGTCGCACGATGACCAGTATGCCCACGGTGAAAAGTTGACTTTATTCATCGAGGAGGTCATGAAAGAAGCCAAGCTTACTTTTCAGGATTTGAGTGCTGTATCTGTAGCTTCTGGGCCTGGTTCTTATACCGGTTTGAGAATTGGTGTGTCCACTGCAAAAGGACTTTGCTACGCCTTGCATATTCCGCTTTTAAGTGTCGATAGTTTGACGAGTTTACATGAATTGGCGAGAAAGAAATACCCGACCAAGGAAATCGGAACGATGTTGGATGCCCGAAGAATGGAAGTTTATTCAACCATTTATGACAAAGTAGGAAGTGTAGCCAAGCCCATTGCTGCCGACGTTTTGGACGAGGAAAGTTATTCTGAATTCAAGGATCTGGTTGTAGTTGGCGATGCCAATGAGAAGCTAAAGGAATTATGGTCAGCACGTTCTGTTGAATTTGATGACGAAGTCAATCCCTCAGCTATTGGCCAGATTGAAATCACCTTCGAAAAATTCCAGAAAGAAGATTTCGAAGATGTCGCCTATTTCGAGCCATATTATTTAAAGGCCTTTTTTACACCTGCACCTAAGAAGAAGGCTTAAGTTCATTCAAGAAACGATCGCGCTCTCCTTTTTCAATTGCTTTGATCAAAGCGGATCCAACAATGGCTCCATCGGCAATTTCGTGAACGCGTTCAACGTCTTCAGATTTGCTGATTCCAAAGCCAATGAATAGTGGAATATCTCCCAAAATGGTTTTGATTCGTGAAGTATTTTCGTCGGCTTTCAAACTAAAATCCTGTTTCATTCCGGTTGTCGAGTTACTCGAAACCAAGTAAACAAAACTGTTTTTACTCACTTTGGCTATGCGTTCTACCAATTCGTTTCGCGTTGTGTTGGTGATCAAGAAACAACAAGATAATTCATGACGGTCGAAGTGTTGTTGATAGAATCGCTCGTACAATTCAATGCTCATATCTGGGAGAATCAAATGGCGAACTCCTACTGCTTTTGCTTTCTGAAGGAAAAGATCCAAGCCGTATTGTAGCACAGGATTTAAATAGCCCATCAAAACAAGAGGAACTGAAATACTATCTTTTACAGCTTCCAATTGCTGAAACAATATTTCCATGTTCATGCCCTCTTTCAAGGCTACTTCACTGCTCATCTGAATAACGGGTCCATCCGCCAATGGGTCTGAAAAAGGCATGCCGACTTCTATGAAATCATACCCCGATTTTTGGATTTGAAGCAGATGTTCTCCAGTGGCATTTAATGTCGGGTAACCAGCGGTTACAAATAGACCAATTTGTTTTTTGTCTTTAATAAAAGGATTCATAATTCAAATCTTTCGAAGTATGTATTCAGGTCTTTGTCGCCTCTGCCAGAGAGGTTTACCACCACGATTTGGTCTTTCGTAAAGGTCATTTTATTCAAAGCGGCCAGAGCGTGTGCTGATTCCAAGGCAGGAATGATTCCTTCTGTACGGGTTAAGTGCATGGCTGCATCCAAACTCTCTTGATCGGTCACCGGAATAGCCTTTGCACGACCTGTTTGAATAGCATGTGCATGAAGAGGGCCTATGCCTGGATAATCCAAACCAGCAGAAATGGAATAAGGCTCGGTAACTTGTCCAAATTCGTCTTGCATCAATAGCGTCATGCTTCCATGTAAAACGCCAGGAGATCCGATTGCAGATGTGGCGGCCGTGTGACCAGAGTGAACGCCCAAGCCAGATGCTTCAACTGCGATTAGTTCTACATTCTCTTCGTCGTAAAATTCGTAAAAAGCACCGGCTGCATTTGACCCTCCGCCTACACAAGCAATAACGGTGTCGGGGGTGTTTCTTCCTTCTAATTCCTGCAATTGTATTTTAATCTCTTGCGAAATGATGGCTTGAAATTCGGCAACCATAGCTGGGTAGGGGTGTGGTCCAACGACAGACCCAATGAGGTAATACGCATCAGGATGATTGATCCAGTGACGAATGGCTTCGTTGGTGGCGTCCTTCAGGGTTTTGCTACCACTTGTCGCAGCCACTACTTCAGCTCCTAAAAAACGCATTCTTTGCACATTGGGAGCCTGACGTTTCATGTCAATTTCACCCATGTACACGGTGCAATTCATACCAAGCAAGGCGCAGACTGTTGCGGTTGCTACGCCGTGTTGACCTGCTCCGGTTTCAGCAATGATGTTCGTTTTTCCCATGCGTTTAGCGAGAAGCACTTGGCCTACAGCATTGTTGATTTTATGAGCACCGGTATGATTGAGGTCTTCGCGCTTGAGATAAATCCTTGCACCGTGTTGCGCACTTAATTTTTCAGAGAAGTAAAGTGGCGTTGGGCGACCTACATAATGCTTTAAAAGTTCTCGGTATTCGTTTAAAAAGGTTTCGTCTTGTCGAAAAGTTCGGAATGCAGCATCCAGTTCTTCTACGTTTGCACGCAAAAGCTCAGGGATAAATGCACCACCAAATTCACCGAAAAAGCCAAGTTCATCAGGCTCTGTGAATTTTTTGGTAAGTACGGACATGATCGATAAAGTATTTTAGTTGTGTAATGTTTTTAATTCCCGGTGCGTCTTCGAAGCGACTATTCAAATCAACTCCAGCTAGGCTTGGATGTTTCAATCCGAGTATTGCTTCAACGTCTTTTGGACCAATTCCTCCACTCAAAAAGAAAGGCTTGGTTCCTTTGTATTCATCCAACTTTTGCCAAGGGAAATGTTGTCCCGAGCCACCACGCATAGATGTGGCCGTGTCGAATAAAAAGTAGTCGCACGCAAAGTGATAGCGGTTGACTTTTTTGAAGTCGAAATTTTCATCCACCGAAAAAACCTTGATCACATTCACCAAGCCTTCCAGACTCATGCAGAGCTCAGGTGATTCTTCTCCGTGAAGTTGAACCACGGTAAGGTGTTCTGCCTTGATTTGCTCAATGATTTCTTCCTCCGTAGCGTTCACAAAAACCCCGACTTTTTCGGCATTGGTAGGGGTGTAATCGTCAGACGAATCGAAATTGCGCGGACTATCGGGGTAAAAAATGAGTCCAAGGAAATCAGGTGAACACGCCTCGTCAATGCGCTTTAGTTCGTCTGAGTTTTTAAGTCCACAAATTTTAATTTTCATTTTTCAGTGATTGCAAGTGCTTAATAAATTCATCAGGCTTGGCCTGTTTCAGTATGCTTTCTCCAATGAGCGCACCGTGGTATCCGATGTTTTGGAGAAGGGTGAGGTCTTCCAAACTCTTGATTCCAGATTCTGAAATGAGAGTTTTGTCCTTTGGTAAGGATGCGAATAGTGATACAGATGTCGATAAATCGGTTACCTGTTTATGTAAGTTACGATTATTTACGCCAATTAAGTCTTCTTCGCCTGAGCATTTCTTCAATTCGTCCTCTTGGTGTATTTCAAAAAGGACCTCCATGTGGAGGGTGTGTGCAAGGTCAACGAATTCAGAAATTTGAAGGGGAGAAAGAATATCTGCGATCAATAAAATGGCGTCTGCTCCAATGGCCTTTGCCTCGTGAATCTGGTAGCTATCAATGATGAACTCCTTTCGCAAGATGGGCAAGCTTACTTCAAAGCGAAGCTCGTATAGGTCATCTGTTTTTCCGCCAAAAGAGGGGAGGTCTGTGAGACAGGAAATTCCGCTAACCCCTGATTTCTGGTAGGCATGTCCTAGTTCGGCAACATTCAAATCGGGGAAAATATTCCCAGCAGAGGGCGATTTTCTTTTGATTTCACCAATGATTCCAAAGGGGTTTTCCTCAATCGAATCGCGAAGGGAATAAGTTTTTCGTCGGTAAAGCGTTTGGTCCAAAAGTTTCACCAAGGGTGTTTTGGCTTTGGCGAAGAGAACTTCTTCTTTTTTGTACGCTACAATTTGGTCTAAAACTGTCATACTAGTTCATTTGGAAATGTTTGGCCGTTTGGCCGCTAGTTAAAAAGGCCTTTGCTTCCTCAAAAGCCTCTTTGGCGTTTAAGTTTTTGTTGAAACACAGCAATGCTTCGGCTGTATTGGCGGCAATTACATCGTTTTGAGCTGCGCTGCCCTTTCCGCGAATGATATCGCGAACGATAACGGCCGCTTGTTGGATGTTTTTTCCGCCGCACAATTCATTGGGATCAATAGCCTTGGTCTGGTAGCGCTTGGCGTTGCGGATGTAGTCGTTGTCTTCGCTCAAGATGCGCGTTTCATCTGTTAAGGTCAATTCATCGTAACCGTCTAGTCCGTAGACTACGCGGTAGCCCGAACGCTGATTTTTCAAAACGTGTTGGTACATGCGTGCTAGTTCCAAGCTAAAGGTCCCGGTCAATTGGTAGGCGGGTTGGGAAGGATTAACTAGAGGTCCCATTACATTGAAAAGAGTTCGAACGCCCAGGTTTTTTCTGATTTGTCCAACTTTCTTCAAAGTAGGGTGAAACAGCGGCGCGTGTAAAAAAGCGATGTTCTTTTGCTTAAATTCCTTCTCCAAAAGGAGCGGGTCATTGGTTAAGTTGAAGCCCAATTCTTCCAGCACATTGGAGGAACCACAAATGGAGCTTACCCCATAATTTCCGTGCTTCAGCACTTTGTAGCCCATGGCGGCGAGCACCATTGATGTGGTGGTTGAGATATTGAAAGTGTCTTTTCCATCTCCACCTGTTCCACACAAATCGATTGCCTGCTCGGAGGGAAGGTCTATTTCGAGGCTCAAACCCAACAAGGCTTTGCGAAAACCTTTGATTTCTTCGAGTTGCACACCGCGCATCTGTATCCCTATTAAGATTCCTGCAATTTGTTCGGCATTCAACAAATCCTTGTCGATTGCTTCGATGAACAAAATCGCTTCTTCCTCCGTTAGGGTGGCTTGGCCAATTATTTTTTCTAATAGGTAATTCATTTAATTGTCTTTATCCAGTTGCGAATCATTTTTCTACCAGCAGGCGTCAGGATGGATTCTGGGTGGAATTGAATTCCATAAACCGCTAACGACTCATGTTGCATAGCCATTATTTCTCCATCTGTAGCTGAGGCTGTAATTTTAAGAGGTGCTTTTTCCTCGGAAGGTTCCACAATCCAACTGTGGTAGCGACCTACTTGTTCCTTTTCGTTCAAGTGCTCAAAAATCTCCGTTCGCGCATGAATATCAATCAAGCTTGCTTTCCCATGGACAATATCTTGAGCCGGTTTGAGTTGCCAGCCATAATATTGCCCCAAGGCTTGATGCCCGAGACATACGCCCAAAATGTTCTTTTGGCTTGCATAAGAGTCAATTATTTTCATCAAATCACCCGCTTGGTTGGGTATGCCTGGTCCTGGAGAAAGAAGAATGGCTGAGGCTTGGTTCAAAAAGTCATAATCGACATGGGTATTGCGCATCACTTTGATTTCTGCCCGCGACTCTTCTCTGATGTATCGAACCAGGTTGTAAACGAACGAATCGTAATTGTCTATTACCGCAATTTTCATAGCAATTCTAAGATTTGTTTTTCCACTTGTCCTGCTTTTTCAATGGCTTTACGAACGGCCATCAACTTGTTGTGAATTTCTTCGCATTCGCCTTCGGGGGTTGAATCCAAAACCACTCCTGCTCCTGCTCGGTAGTACAGGTATCCGTTTTTAGAAAGTATGCTTCTGATCACAATGGCCATGTTCAAATCGCCATTTGCCCCCAGTAAACCAATGGCGCCGCCGTAGAAATCGCGCGTTGTATTTTCCATCTTGGCTATCAATTCCAAGGCTTTGGGTTTGGGGGTTCCGGAAAGGGTGCCTGCAGGAAAAGTTTCGTTGAACGTTTGAAAGCCGGTATCTAAGTCTTCGAGCTCTCCTTTTACAACTGAAACAAGGTGGTAAACGTGCGAGAAAGCTTGAATTTGCTTGTACTTGTCCACAAATACTTTTTTACACGAGCGACTCAAATCGTTGCGGGCTAAATCGACCAACATCGTGTGCTCTGCATTTTCCTTTTCGTCTTCTTTTAGCTTGCTAATGTTTGCCTCATCCACCTCAAAGTCACCCGTTTTTCTGACCGTGCCGGCAATTGGATGGATTTCAGCAATGCCCTTCGATATTTTCAATTGAGCCTCTGGTGATGACCCAAAAAGGTGATAGTCTTCAAAGTCGAAGTAGAAAAGGTAAGGCGAGGGGTTTAGTCGTCTCAGAGATCGATACACATTGAAATCGTCTCCGAAAAAGGCTTGTTGGTAACGGTTTGAAAGGACCAATTGGAAGACATCTCCTTTGCGGATGTGATCCTGTGCTTTTTCCACCATTGCTTGGATGGCCTCATTGTCCAAATCGCCGGTTTCCTGCCCTATTTTTTCAAAAGGAAGGTTGGCGAAAGGTTTCTTTTCCAACAAGATGTTGATCTCGGTTTGTGTTAAAGGTTCAGGGATTAGGGAGTTCTTGATCACGGTTCCTTCATCCTTGAAATGGTCAATGACCAAAACGTATTTGTAGAGGTAAAAGTGAAAGTCAGGAAGTTCCAAGTCGCTGTCTTTTTTTGGAATAGTGGTTTCGGTTAGCAAAGCCATTTCAAACCCCATTCGACCGAAAAAACCATTGAATTCCTGCGCATCGGGTTGAAATCCGTAGGAAGAAATTAAGTTTTGAAGTGCTGCAACGATGTTTTCATCCTCTCGAAATTGAGAGGTTTTGGTTTGGTTTTCATGACGAACCGTCAAGTTTCGATTGGTCAATTTCACCTCCACGATTGGCTCCAAGCCTATAAACGAGTGACTTTCTTGTCGACTGTAGTAATCGTTACTCTCGAGCAGACAAGTTTTTCTGTATTTGTGGCGCAATCGAAGATAGAGTTCCACAGGTGTGAAAACGTCGGCGTTAAAATTGTGTTTGTATGAATAAATCTGTGTTGTCATTTTAATTTTTTGGGTAAAAAAAATCGGCTTACCAATCTTGGCAAGCCGACATAATCTTTTATTTCAGTGATACAAAAATCAGGCGCGCCAAGAATTATTCTTGTGCCACCACCAATTTGTATTTTGTGAATTCTTAAACATCTGAGTGCAAATCTATGCAATTTTTCAAACCAGATAAAAACCGTTCATCAATATTGTGCGTTATGTCCTTAGAAATATTATGCAATTGTCCCATATGAGCCATTAGCCCACAAAAAAGAGGCATCTTTGCACAAAATCTCCGAACAATGAACCTACAAGAGCGTATTCAAAAATCTAACGGACCCTTCATTATTTCAGGGCCTTGTAGCGCTGAAACCCCCGATCAAGTTGCGGCTGTGTGTCAGGATATCGCGTCCCGAGGAAACACCCATGCTCTGCGCGCGGGAATCTGGAAACCAAGAACGCGCCCGGATTCTTTTGAAGGTGTTGGTTCTATTGGACTTTCATGGTTAGTAGATGCAGGAAAGGCATGTGGTTTGCCCGTTACAACCGAGGTTGCAAATGCCTATCACGTTGAGGCTGCATTGAAGGCTGGCGTTGACTTTTTATGGATTGGAGCACGTACAACGGTAAACCCTTTTGCTGTTCAAGAAATTGCGGATGCCTTGAAGGGTACAAAAATCCCAGTCCTCATAAAAAATCCTGTAAATCCCGATTTGGAATTGTGGATAGGTGCGTTTGAAAGAATAGAGAAGGCTGGAATTACAGATATAGCGGCTATTCACAGAGGTTTTTCTTTTTACAAGCACCCGAAATACCGCAATGCACCTTCTTGGGAAATTCCTTTGGCTTTGCGAGAAAGAAGACCAGATATTCCACTCATTTGTGACCCGAGTCACATTGCTGGGAAGCGAGATTTGTTGCAAGAAATCTGCCAGAAAGCGATGGACTTGAACTACGATGGATTGATGATTGAAACCCATCCTGATCCATTGAAAGCCTGGTCGGATGCAGCCCAACAAGTGACGCCAAACGGACTTGATAATTTGTTGAATAGTTTGGTGTATCGTTCATCGAATTCAGACAAAAGTTCGGCCCAGCAATTGCAAAAATTGCGTGATGACATTGAATTGTTGGATGATCGAATTTATGAATTATTGGCTTCTAGAATGAAGCTGAGCGAGAAAGTAGGTGAGTTCAAGCGCGATCACAACATGACTATTTTTCAACAAGAGCACTGGGCGAAGGTCATTTCAAAACGCATGACCAAAAGCGAAGAATACGATTTAACCGAACGCTTTATTCGTCAGACTATGGATGCGATTCACCAAGAGAGTATTCGTCATCAAACGAAGGTCATGAACCCCAATTTGCCTGAATCTGGGAAGGATTAGTTATCCACAGACCAGTTGAGTCAAGGCCTTGAAGGTTTATTTTTGAGAAAAAGAGAAAAAATGGACTTCAAAAATATCATCGGAGCAGTAGAGACTTTTCACGATGCTTTCGGTATTCAAAACAATTATTCACCTACTACGCAAGTGTCTGAGTCGGAATTGGAATTGCGTCACCGTTTAATGGCGGAGGAAAATGATGAGTATTTAGAGGCAGCCAAACGAGGCGACTTGGTAGAAATTGCGGATGCCTTGGGAGATCAATTGTACATTCTTTGCGGAACCATTTTGAAGCACGGAATGCAAGACAAAATTATCGAAGTTTTTGAAGAAATTCAGCGTTCCAACATGAGCAAATTGGATGCCGATGGTAAGCCGATTTATCGTGAAGATGGCAAGGTCATGAAGAGCGAATTGTACTTTAAGCCAGATATCGCGAAAGTCTTGGAGGCATGAAACGCTTCAACATCCGTGTTTACGGAGTATATCAAAACAAACAAGGAGAAATAGTTCTTTCGAGTGAACGCCGAAATGGTTATTCGTTTGTCAAATTTCCCGGTGGAGGCTTGGAATTTGGAGAAGGAACAGCCGATGCCCTAAAACGCGAATGGAAGGAAGAATGGAACCTCGATATTGAGGTAGGAAAACTACTTTATGTCAATGATTTTCTCCAAGTTTCGGCTTTTAATCCAGAGGACCAAGTGCTGTCTTTTTACTACGAAGTGAAGAAGGTCAAAGGTGTATTTCCAGAATCAATTTCTTTAGAAACGCAATTGCAAGAAGATGGCGAACATCCCGTTTGGGTGAGGAGGGAGGATTTATCCGCAAGCATTTTTACGTTTCCGATTGATAAGGTGGTTGGTGAGTTGTTAATGAAGAATGATGAATTATGAATGACGAATGATTAGTTCAGAGTTGGGAGTTCAGGGTTCAGAGTTCAGGGTTCGGGGTTGAGAGTGTTTTTTTTGGAGTGAAATTGGGTTTGTTGGACGTGGATACTTAGCGCACTTTGCGAAACCTTGGCGCCTTTGCGTGAATCTTTGGGATTATCAGATTGCAAATTGCAAATTGGCAGATTGCAGATTATATTCCCACGCAAAGAGGCAAAGAATGGCAGAGATTGTGGGCTTTTTTTTGCTATGATTAAAGCTTTTCTGGTTTGTCATTTGCTGTTCGGAATTTCGGGTTCCAAACGAGAGATGTATTGATGTACCAGCCGCCTATTTCTATGGGTAATTTTGTTTGAGTAATGGTAGAAAATGTGGTTTGATTGCCATTGGTATATTCTCTGAAGCTCATATCATAGGAGATGTTCATTTTGTCGGTAGGCATCAGAAAATCCCAATGAATGTTCCGATAGCCTAGATTGGCCTCCATAGCTATATGATCTGTAAATTTCTGTCTGATCACGATCCCGTGATTAAAAGTAAAGGAAGGTAGGGACAGCTCATAATAGTTCGTGTTGCTCCCAAATTTTAAGACATCCAATTGAGTAGAAAGCGTATCAGTTCCGTCGATAGTAGTGGAGCCAATTGAATACCTTTTCTCTGCAAACAATGCCTCTAAATTCCGGTGGTAGTTATCGATATTAATGCTGCTTGCGAATCCAATTTTTGTTTTTCCGAATTCCAGAAATTTGGGATAAAAGATGGCCCAGAGTTGCTTTGATGAAACGCGTGTAATTGGACCAGAAATGTCAGCTCCAATACCAGAGAATGCGGCGTATGACATGATTTCATATTTTCCAGTTTCGGTATTCAAATAAGAGGAACGCAAAGAATATCTTCGGTAGTAATTTTTGAAAGAAAATGACATTTCAAACCTTTCCGAAAAAGGATAGGAAATCGTGATGGTAGGTGAATGCACCAGTCCTGTTCTGATCTGAGCTAAATCGCCTTTTTCTTCGTCAGAAAAGGTGTATTCTTTGAAGGTTTTGACAGCGCCATAGGTACTTCCCGTTATTGTTTTTTTTGATTGAAGTAGTGCCTCGTAGCCCACTTGAATATTGATTTTTCCCAGTTGGGCGAAAGAAATGGACGTCAACATAAGTCCATAGGTAAGCAAAAGTAGATTTTTCATAGATGCACCAGTTGTACAATTCGGGCGCAAATGTAATGGAAGATTTCAGATTGTCAGATTACAAATTGACAGATTGCAGATTAACTCTTCGACGCGAAGCGGCAGAAGGATCCCTATATATCTTAGCGGAGTTGTTTGTGGTCTGAGCGGAGTTGTTTGTGGTCTGAGCGGAGTCGAAGACCACTACAGTCTTACAGTCCCAAACCCAAACGGAATCTCCTCCACATAATTTTCCATTTTCTGAGTAATTCCGTGACCCGCAATCAAAATTTGACATTTCGGTAAACTATCGGCAATACGTAGCAAATAGCCTGGGTTATTTCCTTTGAAAACGATCTCTGCATCTTCAATAATGAAAACACGGATGAGGTTCAAGTTGATTCCGTTTTGGATGTATAAATCGTACAGTCGTTTTGGGGTGGCAACTACGATTTCGGTACCGTCAAACAAATCATTTCGTTGCTTGAGTTTGTTTCCTCTTTCGTGAATTAAATCGAAAGTTAGGTCCATTCGTTTTGCCCAACGTTTGAGGTTGTTGAACATTTCGTCGGCCTTCGCATCGTCCTTACACACTATGATAGCTCGCGGTGAACCTTCTTCGGGAGTTGGAACTTTGTGAATCAACGTCCAACCCAGGAGGGATGAAATTCCTGTTTCCTGCCCTTGATCGATCAGCCAATTGCGTCCTTCTCGAATTTTGGAAAACAGCTTTTCCTGTTCGGCCAAAAAGCCTACGATTTCTTCTTTCGCTAAATTCTCTATGAGTTGTTCGGGAAGTTTTTGGAATCCTTTCATTTCAATTTTGGGTTGTTGATATGACGATCACTGTCGCGCTGGGTTTTCTTGTCGAGGTTTTTCTTCAGGGCATCGGTTAAATCAATACCTGTTTGATTCGCCAGACAAATGAGTACAAAAAGCACATCGGCCATTTCGTCGCCAAGATCCTTGTTTTTATCACTCTCTTTTTCGCTTTGTTCACCATAGCGA
>JAOASF010000022.1 GCA_025210175.1 Crocinitomicaceae bacterium
CCTTCACACCTATCTACTTTTGATTCAAGAAAAGTTTGAATCGAATATCCACCACATTTCCCTCTTTGGGGTCGGATTTCATGCCGAATTCCGTGCGATCAAATTGAGCCTTTCCGAGTAAAACTTTCTTTCCATTTTCATCTGGGGCTTGTTTCAAACTCACTTCCACTTCCTTGCTCACTCCAAGCAAGGAGAGGTTCCCTTTCATCTTCATCACCTCTGCATTCTCAAGCAGGGCTTCACCTGTAAATTGAGCACTCGGAAACTTGGCCACATTGAAATAGCCTTCTTCCATCAAACTTTCGTCACGGTATTTATTAAAGGTGGTTAAGGTATTCATCGGCATGTTGACCTCCACCCATAATTGATTTCCTTCCATGATGGCCAAATCACCTTTAAATTCTTCGATAGCACCTTGGGTACGTCCCCCTTTGGGACCTAGTTCGAAGGTAAGCAGTGAATGCACTGAATCGAAGGTATAATCTCCAGAAAGGTTGGGAGTGACACCTTTGATGTCAAAAGGATCAGTTATTTTTTCACCCGTTTCTGTTACCTCTTCCACAGCTATGGTTTTCACTTCTGGTTCCAGTTTATTCAATAAGGGCTGGATGAGCGTGGCAAAAGAGAACAAAAGAATCATTCCGTAATTCCCCCATTTGAGATTTAGTCCGGCCATGAGGGGTAGGGCAAAACCGAGCAACAAGCCCATTGCAGCATCCCAACCTCCAAAATTACTGTTCTGAAGCCCACCAAAAAGAAGAATGAATACCAACATTAAACCCAATACTGTCACCAATAAAAACGGTTTGGTTTTCTTCATTCGAGCCTTGGAGAGAACATGGCTGATCAAAGCCAATCCCCAACCAAAAAAGACGCCCATAATCACTTTTCCCTGTGTGAGCTGTAACATTTCCACATCACCCATTTTGAGCATCAAAGGCAATAAGGCGAATATGAGAGCAGCCAACCCAATACCAATCGAATTGTGATTTTTTTGTTCGTACATGGTAATTGACAAAAACCCTAATACAACCCATAGAGGTCCCATTACACTGCTAAAAAACTGACTTATCAGGATGGCTATACCCAACAAGAAGATGAGAATTCCTCTTTCGAGCGTTCGCTGGTTTTTAAAATCAATTTTGAACCAAGAAATCAGCACTTTCGACTTGAGCTGAACAATGAAGGGTAGTAATGCACCGCTTAGCAAGAATAGCCCATTCAGCGGATCGTTGACCAACAAGGTATATTCGTTCCATTGCAAATCTTGGGCTGGTAGAATGAAAAGTAAAGCTCCAGAAAGCACGACCAAGAGCAAGCGAAAAAGTTCTTTTGGTCTGAAAAATTGACTAACAACAGTGTGTAAAGCGAGGATGATTCCCAACGCTAAAAACAGCGACTTGCCCCAATTCAGCGAAGAGTAAAGGGTAGCAAAAATCAATAAGGTTGAAGAGCTAAAGAAGATATCTGATCTCCATTGAAGCTTCTTAGTATCCTGATAAAAGTAGAGAAATGTAAGCGCTAGTAACAGGGAAGTTAAAATTGTTATCATAACATCGATTTTTGTCAAAGGTATAAAAATAATTACCCAGGTAACTATTTGAGCTTTAAAAAAATGTTACAATCTGTTATTCAACCATTTTTGCTGGCCAACAAGTGCAAATAATGGATCTTGATTCTTGGCTTCAAACAAGGTTAAATGTTCCATTCGGTGACAGTCAGAGGCCAAGTAATCGACCACGCCAGCCTTCAGCATTTTCTCCGCTTGTTTTTGAACCAAGGGACCATAATGACCAATGACAGAACCGATGTTCATCTGGATTTTGATGTTTCTATTACGCAATTCTTCCGCTTTAGCTACAGAACCGTGGTAATAAACATATCTTTCAAAATGGGCCAAAATTGGGTTGTAACCTTTCATTTGCAGTTGAAAAAACATGTCTTCAGCCCCCATGGGAGGTTGACCGAATGCATATTCAACCAAGATGTGGTTTTGTCCAAAAGTGAGTAAATCACCCTTCTCCACTTTCTCCAAAAATGTATAATCAAAAAAGTATTCTGCAGCTGCTTGAAAGTCTAGGTCAATATTCCGCTTCGCTAACTCGTTTTTGACATCCTCTTCCCCCTTTTTGATGATTTCACTTGTATTATCGAAGGAACCTGTCTTTATATGTGGCGTTGTGATGATCCTTTTATAGCCCATCTCCATGAACTTTTCGATCATGCGCAGGGTATCGTCCATGTCCTTGGAGCCGTCGTCGATTCCAGGAATCAAATGGGAGTGCATATCCGTATGCAAAGAACCAAAATTAAAGGGCTCTTGTTTCTTTTTTCCGAATAATCCACCCAGAAGTCCCATGACTAACTATACATTTTTTGATAATATTCCTGATAGGCACCACTGGTTACTTTTTCCAACCAACCTTGGTTGTTCAGGTACCAATCTACGGTTTTACTCAATCCTTCTTCGAAGGTTACGCTAGGTTTCCAACCGAGTTCTTTTTCAATTTTACTCGCATCGATTGCGTAGCGCATATCGTGCCCTGCACGGTCTTTCACAAAGGTAATTAGCTTTTCACTTTCGCCTTTTTCTCGACCTAGTTTCTCATCCATCAATCGGCACAAGAAGCGAACCAATTCAATATTGGTCCATTCGTTCAGTCCGCCTACATTGTATGATTCACCCAAACGGCCTTCGTGGAAAATCGTATCGATGGCTCTTGCATGATCCACTACCCACAACCAATCGCGAATATTTTCGCCTTTCCCATAAACAGGTAGTGGTTGGTTGTTTTGAATATTGTGAATCATCAAAGGAATCAACTTTTCTGGAAAGTGATGGCTACCGTAATTGTTGGAACAGTTCGACAATTTAACGGGTAAACCGTAGGTATGGAAATAGGCATTCACAAAATGATCAGAAGAAGCTTTGGAAGCCGAATAGGGACTGCGCGGATCGTAGGCCGTAGACTCTTCAAACAGGCCTGTTTCACCCAGCGAACCATACACCTCATCTGTAGACACGTGATGAAATACATGTTCTCCCTCTGACCATGCGCCACGAGCTCTTTCTAATAGGTTAACGGTACCTATCACGTTTGTTTTCACGAATTCCATTGGGCCTGAAATACTTCTGTCAACATGCGATTCTGCCGCCAAGTGTATGACGTCAGAAATTTCATATTCTTCAAAAGCCTTTTGGATATCCTCTGGAGAACAAATATCTCCTTTAAAGAAGCGATAGTTCGATTTTTGATCGACATCCGATAAGTTCTCCAAATTTCCAGCGTAGGTTAGCTTATCGAAATTGACGATTAGATAGTTGGGATACTTGTTTACAAACAATCGAACCAAATGAGAACCAATAAACCCTGCTCCACCGGTGATTAGTATTCGCTTTGTAAATTCCATTTCCCTCCTTTTATTTTTAATTCAAGCCCAATTGCTCGTTTCTTACCTTATAAATGCGTTCGATAATTTCCACCACCTTCAACCCTTCCAATGCATTCGTCGTAGCAGAAGTTCTTCCCTTGATGGTATCGATCACGTTTTTGATGACATAATTGTGATTGGCTGCAGAACCTTTATAAGGACCGTAGTCGTTTGCTGGGTTCGCTTCTTTCAAAGTTGGCATTTCGTAATCCTTAATGTTACAAACTTCCACTTCGTTCATATATTGTCCACCGATTTTCACCGATCCATTTTTTCCGATGATGGTCATGGAAGACTCAAGGTTTTGATTCGCTACCGCTGTTGAATAGTTGATACTTCCCATTCCACCATTGATAAAGTCAAAACTCACGAAACCTGAATCCTCGAAATCGGTGTTGTCTTTGTGGGTGAAATCCGCAAATTTCCCCTGAATATTGTCGATATCGCCAAACAACCAATACATGATATCGATAAAGTGAGAAAACTGGGTAAACAAGGTTCCTCCGTCTAAATCAGCCGTGCCTTTCCAACCTCCAGCTTTATAGTATCGTTCATCGCGATTCCAGTAGCAGTTCAATTGAACCATGAAAATATCACCTAGAATTCCATCTTCAACGATGGATTTAATCCATTCACTTGGTGGTGAATAACGGTTTTGCATCACACAAAAAACGTGTTTTGACATTTGAAGAGATTTAAAAATCACCTTCTCACAATTGTCTTTTGAAAGGCCCATTGGCTTTTCAACTACCACGTGTTTTTTTGCCTCAAGAGCCATAACACTTTGTGCAGCATGTAGACCATTTGGAGTACAAACATTAACTACGTCAAACTCCAAACCTGAATTAAGAAGTTCTTCAATAGATGTGAAAAATGGAACGTTAAAATCAGTTGCATCACATTCATCTTTGGTTCTTACATCAACCATTGCCACCAATTCTGCTTCATCTTCACGACTCACCATTTCGGCATGCCTTTTACCAATGTGACCTGCACCTACTACTGCAAAACGAACTTTATCTTGAACTGCCATTATGCGATTTTTTTTACTTGATTGTTTTCTAATTTGTATTTCTCTTTACTTTCTGGACATATTGCAATACCCTCTGTATCAAAAGTCAGGCGATGTCCGTACTCACTAATCCATCCCAATTGTCGAGCAGGGTTGCCTACCAAAAGAGCGTAAGCTGGAACATTCTTTGTAACCACGGCGCCTGCACCAATAAAGGCAAACTCGCCAATATCATGTCCACAAACAATGGTCGCATTCGCGCCTATAGACGCACCTTTTTTGACCGTTGTTTTCAGGTAATCCCCTCTCCTATTGACGGCACTTCTTGGATTAATTACATTGGTGAAAACCATGGAAGGACCAAGAAAAACATCGTCTTCACAAATCACTCCTGTATAGATGCTAACATTGTTTTGAACCTTAACATTCTTTCCAAGTACCACTTCTGGAGAAATGACCACATTTTGACCAATGTTGCAATTCTCTCCTATTTCACACTTTGGCATGATGTGGGAAAAATGCCAAATTTTAACTCCATCTGCGATTTTGCAGCCTTCATCTACAACTGCCGTTTCGTGCGCAAAATATCCCATTAGCGAATAATATATTTATCAAAGTTATTGTGCTCAACCTTATTTAATTCTTCAGAAGAAAGCGTCTTGAAATAAGCGTAAGTTCTTTTTAGACCTTCCGCTCTATCAATTTTCGGTTCCCAACCTAAAATTTCTCTTGCCTTTGTAATGTCTGGCTGTCTTTGCTTTGGATCATCTACTGGCAGTTCCTTATAAATTACCTTTTGGTCGGTACCCGTTAGCTTAATTATCTCCTCAGCAAAATCCTTGATGGTAATCTCATCTGGATTACCAATATTGACTGGTTGGACATAATCACTATGCAGCAGACGATAAATGCCCTCAACCAAATCATCTACATAACAAAATGAACGGGTTTGTGAGCCATCACCGAAAATCGTTAAATCCTCACCACGTAGGGCTTGGCCGATAAACGCTGGCAATACACGACCATCGTTCAAACGCATACGAGGACCGTAAGTGTTGAAAATCCGAACAATGCGTGTTTCCACTCCATGGAAAGTATGATAAGCCATGGTAATCGCCTCTTGGAAGCGTTTTGCCTCATCGTAAACTCCACGTGGTCCTACAGGGTTCACATTCCCCCAATATTCCTCTTTTTGAGGGTGCACATTTGGGTCTCCATATACTTCACTTGTTGAAGCTATCAGAACACGTGCTCCTTTGGCTTTTGCCAACCCCAAACAATTGTGGATTCCCAAAGAACCAACCTTTAAGGTTTGAATAGGTATCTTCAGATAATCGATTGGGCTCGCTGGTGAGGCAAAGTGAAGAATGTAGTCTAATTCTCCAGCTACATGGATGAATTTAGAAACATCATGGTTGTAAAACTCGAAGTTTTCCAAAGGAAACAAATGTTCAATATTGGCCAAATTACCCGTAATAAGGTTATCCATCCCTATAACATGATAATCTTCGGCAATAAATCGATCGCATAAGTGAGACCCTAGGAAACCAGCAGCTCCTGTAATCAGTATTCTCTTCTTTTGTGACATTCGTATTATTTTCTGTTTTGAAGAATGAACTCTTCTATTCCTTTACAAATGAAGTTTTGTTGTTCTTCCGTCATTTCAGTGTGAATCGGGAAGGAAATAACTCTTTCTGTCAACCAATCCGTAATTGGTAATTCTGTATCTGCACTACCAAAGTGAGCGAACATCTTTTGTTTGTGTGCCGGAACTGGGTAGTAAATCATTGAAGGAATATTCTTCTCTGCTAAGAAAGCTTGCATTGCATCCCTGTCCAAACCTTCCAACTGAACAGTATACTGATGAAAAACGTGCTTCGAATTGATCGCTCTCACCGGCGTTTTAACCTCCGGGAAGCTTGCAAAAAATTGATCATACGCATCCGCAACAGCTCTTCTACGGTCGTTGTACTCATCCAACTTTCTCAATTTGATTCGCAACACAGCCGCCTGAATAGAATCCAAACGAGAGTTGCATCCTACCACATCATGGTGATAACGCTTGCTTTGTCCGTGATTCGCAATCATGCGGATTTTGGCAGCCAATTCGTCGTCGTTCGTACACATAGCACCTCCGTCACCGTAGCACCCCAAGTTTTTTGAAGGAAAGAAAGATGTACAACCAATATCTCCGATGGTTCCCGTTTTCACAACATGTGTATCGGTGTGGTAATAATCGCAACCAATTGCTTGGGCATTGTCTTCAACCACATACAAATTGTGTTTTTTGGCAACTGCCATGATTTCATTCATTGCGGCAGACTGACCATATAAGTGCACCGGAACAATTGCTTTCGTTTTCGGTGTAATCGCTTTCTCGATATCGTCGTGCTTGATGCAAAATGTATCCGGATCTACCTCCACAAAAACGGGTTTCAAGCCCAATAAAGCCATTACCTCAGTAGTAGCGATGTATGTAAAGCTTGGCGTTATTACCTCATCACCTGGCTTAAGACCAAGGGCCATCAAAGCAATTTGCAGTGCGTCTGTTCCGTTCGCAACTGGAATTACATGTTTTACCTTCAAGTAATCTTCTAACTCTTTTTGGAATGAAGAAACCTCGGGACCATTAATAAATTGAGCTTTCTCAATGACCGACATAATAGCTTGGTCAACCTCAGACTTGATCCCCTCGTATTGAGAAACCAAATCCACCATTTGAATATTCTTCATTTTTAGAAACTTAAGTTTTCGATTTGCAAATATAGAATAATGACAGGGGAAAATTCTTGTGGCACGGTTAAATCAATAAATAATTCACTTCATTCAATTTTTGCCAACCTTTTGCGTTGGCTCGGTATTTTCAACGGGATGCTTTGTATTTTAGCAACATGAAACAAATCTGTTTACTAGCGAGTCTTTTTCTTCTGTTGCAGTTTGGTGCGCAGGCACAGAGAAATGTCCGCGACTCAATAATCGGTACGCCCTGGATTGCTGTTCACTACGGTGGAAACGGCACCTCAGGAGATTTAGCCAAACGCTATGGTTACCTGAACCACGTTGGTGTATTGGCCGGGTATAAAACGAGTAAAAACTGGTTTTATGGTTTGGACGGCAATTTCATCTTCGGCAATAGAATATTCTTACCCGACCTTTTTGGTCACTTACGAGATTCCAAGGGAAACTTAACCGACCAAAACGGCGACATTGGCGAGGTAGCAACTTTTGTGCGCGGTTTCAATGCGAATATTGCGGTGGGCAAGGTTATTCCAATTTTTAGCCCGAATAAAAACTCTGGTCTTTTTATACACGGAGGAGTGGGTTATTTGGCGCATAAAATACGTGTGGAAACGAACAACCAAGTAATTCCTCAACTGGAACTAGACTACCGAAAAGGTTATGACCGCCTTACCGTAGGTATTAATTTTCATCAGTTTGTGGGCTATGCTTTCATGGCTAACAAAGGCTTGGTTAACTTTTACGGCGGATTCTACTTTCAACAAGGACTCACCAGAAACGCGCGTGATATTTTCTTTGATCAACCAGATATTCCGGTTTCAAAAGAATTGAGAAACGACTTACAATACGGATTCAAATTGGGCTGGTTCATCCCCATTTACAAGCGTTTGCCTAAAGATTATTACTTCAATTGAGACCCATCTATACATTTTTTGTCCGCCTATATTCTTGGGTTGTATGGCTACTTTCTTTTCGCAATGCGAAAGCGAAGAAATGGATTGAGGGTCGAAAGCATCCCACTTGGAAAAAACATTCTTTTTCTAACGAGAACTGGCATTGGTTCCACTGCGCCTCGCTCGGTGAATTTGACCTTGCCTTGCCCTTAATGGACGCGTTGAAGGAGCAAGACCCGAAGTTGAAAATTCTGGTCACCTTTTTCTCGCCCTCTGGAATGGACTTTTACCACAAAAGAAACCACCGTGCTGACTTCTTTAGCTACTTACC
The DNA here is from genome assembly GCA_025210175.1 of Crocinitomicaceae bacterium. GTDB lineage: Bacteria > Bacteroidota > Bacteroidia > Flavobacteriales_D > Crocinitomicaceae > UBA2040. The sequence continues at coordinate 8,408 of JAOASF010000022.1, forward strand.
TGTTGATACAATTTCAAATGCCAGAGCTTTTCTCCATCACGTTCAGCCAAAGGCGGCATTCTTCATCAAGTATGAATTTTGGTACAATCATCTGAACGAAGCGAAGAAGAGGAACATTCCCTTGTATTCGGTTAGCGCGAATTTTAGAGCCAACCAAACGTTTTTCAAATGGTATGGATGGAATTCAAGAAAAACATTAAATCTTTTCACGCACATTTTTGTACAATATGAAGCGTCAAAAGTTCTATTGAATCGAATTGGAATCCAACAAGTTTCTGTAGCAGGGGATCTGCGTTTTGACCGCGTTATGCAAAACAAATCGAAGGCGAACTCCAACGAAATCTTGACCCAATTTAAAGGCGATTCCACTCTTTGGATTATTGGCTCTTCTTGGCCAAAGGATGAAGAACTACTCTTTGCGGAAATCGCCCATTTCAAGGGGAAGGTACTTTTAGCCCCGCATGACATCAAGGAAACTCATTTGCAGGAGATTGAAAATGGACTGAACTCCGACTATGTGCGTTACACAGAGTTCGGAAAATATACCAATGAAAAAGTCTTGATTCTCGACACCATAGGCCACTTAATGAATGCCTATCAATACGGCGACTTCGCATACATTGGAGGAGGGTTCTCAGGAAATCTTCACAACACTTTGGAACCAGCAGCTTTCGGTTTGCCAGTTATTTTCGGACCGAAGCATACAAAATTCCCGGAGGCACAGCGCTTTATTGATGAAGGACTCGGTTTTTCCATTTCGAATGCAAATGAATTAAACGCAGTCATTCATAAGATTCAAACCCATACTGACCTCAAGACAAAAATTACTGCGTATATGGAAAGCAATACCGGGGTTTTAAAGCGAATTTTGGAGAAACTATAAGTTTATTCTTCCAAGAAATCCAAGTCTTTGTTATGGGTTTCTTCCATGGTAACAACTGAATAGATTGCCAAAGCAAAGGCAATTCCCCCCACTACCGCTGCTGAAATGATCACTCCTGTATCGACCTTCAAAAAATCAAACAACACAACCATTGGAATGAGCATTCCGCGAACCATATTCGGAATTGTCGTGGCTGCCGTTGCGCGTAAATTCGTTCCGAACTGTTCTGCCCCCACAGTAACAAACATAGCCCAATAGCCCGTCCCCAAACCGAGCCAAACACAAAATGCATAGTAAATAGTGGCCGTGGAATATCCGCCAACCAACATCCAAACCACTCCAATTAAAGTAAAGATCAACATGTACAAAATTGCCTTTTTGCGAGAGGCCAAACGGTTGGAAATAAAGCCACTTGCAAAATCACCGACCGAAATACCGATATAGGCCCACATGATGCATTTTCCGGGTGAAATCTCTTCAGCGATTCCCAAAGCTGCTCCAATTTGATTGCCAAACACAGCCAAAATCCCAATACAAAACCATGTGGGCAAGCCAATGGCAATACATTTCAAGTAGCGACTCAAGCGACTCTTGTTCGTAAACAAGTCCAAAAATCGCCCTTTAGGAACAGTGCTTGCTTCCATTAAACTTTTGTACAAACCCGATTCAATCACACCAATTCTTAAAAGCAATAAGGCCAACCCCATTCCTCCACCAATGAAGTAGGAATAAGTCCAATGCCCAGATAGTTCAACAGTAAAATTGGCAACCACTGCTCCCAACAAACCAAACCCTGCGACCAAGGAAGTGCCGATTGCACGTAACTCTTTAGGCAAACTTTCAGAAACCAAGGTAATTCCAGCTCCCAATTCTCCCGCAAGGCCAACTCCTGCTACAAAACGCAAAGCGGCGTAGGTAAACACCAAATTATCCTGAGGGAAATACGGTAAGAAACCACAAGCAATATTGGCCAAAGAATACACGAGTATTGAACCAAAAAGAACCGACAAGCGCCCTTTTTTATCACCCAACACACCCCAAAGAATCCCTCCCAAAAGCAATCCAAACATCTGCCAATTCAGGATAATTGCACCGGCAACATCCGGGTTCAAGCCCAGTTCTTTTAGACTTGGAACGCGAACAATACCAAAGAGCAACAAATCATAGATATCTACAAAGTATCCAAGGGCCGCTACAATCACGGGCAAACTAAACAGCAAACGGGTATTTCCTTTCATGTTACGAAAATAGAGTTTTCAAGAAATGAGCAAGCTTTCTCGAACTGTTCTTACTTTTGGGCAGATGGATCGAACGGACAATTTTTACATGCAACGCTGCCTTGATTTGGCTGCCAAGGGTTTGGGAGCAACAAAAACAAACCCACTTGTTGGCTCTGTAATTGTCAAAAATGGTGAAATCATCGGTGAAGGATATCATCAAAAATTTGGAGAGGCGCATGCGGAAGTTAACGCAATAAAAAATGTAGCAAACGAAGCAGACCTTCTCGATTCTACCCTTTATGTTAACCTTGAACCCTGTGCTCATTTCGGTAAAACTCCTCCTTGTTCCAATTTGATCATCGAAAAGAAGATTCCACGCGTGGTCATCGGCGCCTTGGATACTTTTTCAGAAGTAAACGGCAAGGGAATCGAAAAAATGAGAGCGGCTGGAGTTGACGTCAAAGTTGGCGTACTCGAAAAAGAATGTCGCGAGTTGAACAAGCGTTTCTATACGAATGTCGAAAAGAAAAGACCTTACATCATTTTAAAATGCGCCAAAAGTTCAGATGGATTCATGGACCCGATTCGCGAAAACGGTGAACGAGGAATACATTGGATTACCCAGCCAGAAACCAAAAAAATAACCCATCAATGGCGCGCCGAAGAAATGGGAATTATAGTTGGGAAGAATACTGTTTTGAATGACAATCCAAGTTTGACAACTCGGGCTGTGGAAGGTCCAAATCCGGTGCGGATCGCAATTGATCCAAAAGCTTCTCTACATTCAAACTTTGCGGTTTTCAATGAGGAAGCTACAACATACCACTTGGTAGGAAAACTCAATTCTGAAGTTTCTACAAATCAAGTGTTACTCGATGAATTCTCCCCAAAATCCATTTGTGAAAAGCTAATAGAATTGGGACTAAGCTCCATCATCATCGAAGGAGGTGGCTACACTTTACGGCAGTTCATCGAGGCCGGACTGTGGGATGAAGCAAGAATCCTTACTGGGCAAAATAAAATGAATGCTGGACTGATGGCTCCAGAGATCAACGGAATCTTGTTTAACGAAATCCATTGTGCTGGAGATCTCATTCAATTTTTTCGAAACGGACTATAAATTCTCGCCTGTAGAAATCGTCTGATTGTTGGAATTCTTGTTCACTTTTGCCGGCTTTGCCTCTTCTTTTTTTGCTGCATCGCCACCTTCTTTTGTCGTTCCACAGGCTACCAAAATAGAAGCCGAAAAGAACAGATAAACCAATTTTTTCATGCTCAAATGTAAAGATTGAAGGTTTATCCACCAACATCCGATGTAGATATTCTGTCCTTATTATCTTTAGCCAAAAGATTTTAAAGAATGAAATTACAGGTTCTCAATACAGGGTTATTTAAATTGGATGGAGGTGCAATGTTCGGAGTGGTTCCAAAGTCATTGTGGCAACGAACGAATCCAGCCGACCAAGATAATTTATGCACCTGGGCCATGCGCTCTTTGTTAATCGAAGATGGTGATCGATTGATATTGATTGATACGGGAATTGGGGATAAACAAAGTGAAAAATTCTTTTCTCACTATCACTTGCACGGCGATGATTCCCTACATGGAAACTTGAAAAAATTGGGGTATTCACCAGACGATATTACGGATGTTTTCTTAACCCATTTGCACTTCGACCACTGTGGAGGGGCGATTCAAAGAAAATCGGATGGAGTTGGTTTTGAACCTGTTTTTAAAAATGCACATTTCTGGAGTACAGAGAAACATTGGAATTGGGCAACTGAACCAAATGACCGCGAAAAGGCTTCTTTTTTGACCGAAAACATCATGCCGATTCAAGAAACAGGACAATTGAAATTTGTGGATCGTACAGGAAATTACACCAAGGATGTGTTCAATCAATTCGACGTTCACTTTGTAGATGGACATACAGAAAGTCAGATGTTGCCTCATATCACCTACAAAGACAAGACAATTGTATTTATGGCAGATTTGCTTCCGAGCACCGGCCACATTCCGCTTCCGTACGTGATGGGATACGATACGCGTCCTTTAATTACGCTTAAAGAGAAGAAGGAATTTTTAGAAAAAGCGGCGAAGGAGAATTTTTATCTATTTTTGGAGCACGATTCGGTAAACGAGTTGTGCACTTTACAAGAAACTGAAAAAGGTATACGACTAGCTGAAACCTTCTCTTTTAAAGAGATTTTCGGCGAATAATTCGTACTTTCAAACAGCTTTGAAGCAATAAAACCACACAACAATGAACAAATATTTCATCCAATTATTTCTTGAAGAAAGCACTGTCATTATTCCAAACTTGGGTGCTTTAACAGTTACCAATGAGGATACTGGGGAAATAATGTTCCTGCCTTACTTGAAATTTGACGATGGAAAGTTGGCCGATTTTATTGCCAAAACGGAAGGAGTTGCCAAAAAAGACGCTGAAAATACCATTGCCAAGTTTGTTCGAGAAATACAAGCAAAACTAGACCAAGGCGAGAGCTACGACATTTTTGAGTTTGGTTCTTTCTCTAAAAATTCGGAAGGTGAAATAGAATTCACATCTACAGCCAAAGAAGGCAATACCAGCACTGAATCAGAACCTCAAGTGGAAGAAAGTTCTGTTACAGCTGCAATCTCATTGGGTGATTTGGTAGAAGAGGTAAACAATACGGAAAGCACTGAAGAATCAACTCCTGAGCCTGAAGTTGAAGAAAAGGTAGCTGATTCCAAATCGTTATTGGACGATATTTTGGCGGAATCAAAACCAGAAGAAAAAGTAGAAGAACCGAAGGAAGAAACACCAGTTGCTGCAACTCCTCCAAGAGCAGAAGAACCGGTAAAAGAGTCTGTAAAAGAAGAAAAGCCAGCTGAGACTAAAAAGGAGGTTCCGAAAAAAGAAAAATTGAAAAAGGAGTCGAAAAAAGCTCCCAAAAAGGTCATTCAAGAGAATGAATTGATCGATAAAAAGCCGAAGAAAAAGAAAAAAGGATTTGCCTTTTATCTCTTGCTGTTTTTCATTGCTGTGTTCATTGGTGCTGGCGTTTGGGGTTATATGAATCTCGACATCCTTCGCGAACACATTCCATTCTTGGCGGAAGAAGAGCGCAAGGAATACAAAAGTATTTTGGACAGCGAAGAAGACCACATTCAAGTAATGAAGGAGTTGAGTGGAATGACCGACTCTTCTGGTACGGATGAAACGGTTGAACCAACCAATGAAGAAATAGCCGCTTCGCAAAAAACGGAGGAACAAAAGGTTGTAGAACCAAAGCCAAAAGCAACTCCAAAACCAGTTGAGAAAAAGCCTGAGCCAAAACCGGTTGCCAAGAAAACGGAACCGAAAACTACTCCTACAAAAACGAATACGGGAGCTGCCTCTCCAGGAGGGTCTTTCTACGTTATCGTTGGATCTTTCTCTTCAGCGGAAAATGCCAATAACCTTGCAGCTAAATTGAAAAGCGAAGGGTTTACCTCTTCAACAC
>JAOASF010000201.1 GCA_025210175.1 Crocinitomicaceae bacterium
GATCTAACAAGAACTCAACCTCATCCCAAAGGCACTGAAGTACCACCAGTTGGCACTTGCACAGCGGATTGAAACGAACAACAAGCGAGGAATATCGGCCAGTTTCAACAACATCGGCATTTGTTATTCCCTCCTGGAAAAATGGTCCGAAGCACACGATTATTTCCAAAAAGGAGACTCCATTGCTTTGGTTATTAATGACTTACAATTGCACTATCAAAACCAACACGGTTTGGCAAAAGTCCTTTTGAATCAAGGTCAAATAGATCTAGCCCTCATAAAGTTCAAAGAAATTCTGAATCGCCCCAACACGGTACCCATTAATAACAATGATTTGGTATCGGTGTACAGTAGCATTGCCCATACCTTTGTCTTGCTCAACCAGCCCGATTCTGCCATGGTTTACGCTCAATATGCCTTGCGATTTCAGGACGAAAACCTCGACGTTAAGGTGAATTATCCAGAGCTATATCAATGGATGGGACAGGCCTGTTTTCAAAAAGGACAAACAGAACTTGGACGAATTTACTTGGACTCTTTCAATCTCATAGTTCAGCAAAAATTCAGCGACAAGAGCGCAAAATACCTCCAAGAACTAGAGGTAGAATACGAAAGCGAAAAACGGGACCGTAAAATCAAAGAAAAGCAACTCGAAGTACAGAAAAGAAATGCAGTAATCTTCTTTATTTCTACCCTTTTTCTACTCGTTACCCTCGTCTTTATCCTTCTCTACAGCCAGAAAATGGCCAAGAATAAAAAATTACTACTGGAAAAAGAACTCGAAAGTGCGCGACAAGAAATGAAGACAAAAGAGGAACTGTTCAAGCAGAGACTGGATATTTCAAGAGATCTTCACGACCACATTGGAAGTCAGTTGACCTTTATTTCTTCTTTAGTAGATCAATTGGAGCAAGAGGCCGAACGGCAAAAACCAATGCAGCAAACGGCAACCCAACTGCGCTTCTTTATCAAGCATGTTTTTCAAGAACTGAGAGATACCGTTTGGGCCATGAATCAGGCGAGCATCACCATTTCAAACCTCCACGAACGCATACTTCGTTTGGTGGAACAAGCCAACCAATCTCAAAACAAAACCCTCGTTACCCTCCTTCTTGAACAAGAAGGCTTTCAGCTTCAGGAACTCGATTCTAAAGAATGCATTCACATTTTGGCGGTCTTAAAAGAAGCGGTCAACAATGCGGTGAAACATGCTCAAGCCAGTGAAATTAAGGTGGAGATAAACCAAGAAAACTCCCAGCTTTACTTTCGAGTGGTAGACAATGGATTGGGAATGAACGAACGAAACCCACCTGAAGGATTTGGTTTGGAAAACATGCGACGACGAGCACAGGCAATAGGGGCTGAATTGTCCATAAAATCCAGCACACAAGGCACACAAGTACAACTTTCACTTAAATCCAAAAAATGAACGAACCAATCCGTATTGCCGTAGTAGACGACCAACCCCTGATGCGAAAAGTGGTTTGCGATAAGTTGCACTTATTCGATGAAATTTCACTTGCAATACAAGCTACCAATGGGAGAGATTTACTCAATCAGTTGGCCAACAATCCAAATGTCGACTTGATATTGATGGACGTGCAAATGGATGAAATGGACGGCGTAGAAGCCACCCAAATCGTTAAAAGTAACTTCCCACATATCAAAGTGCTCATGCTTTCCGTTTTTGACGACGATCATTCCGTATTTGAAGCCATAAAAGCCGGCGCTGAAGGGTATCTATTGAAAGATATCGACGCGAAAGGACTCCATCAGGGAATAGTTGACACCATGAAAGGAGGTGCAGCCATGACACCTAGCATTGCCATCAAAGTTTTGAAATACCTCAAGCAACAAACTACCGAAATTCCTGAAAAAAAAGAAAGCTTTTCCCTTTCCAAAAGAGAAACTGAGGTATTGGAACTACTCAGCAAAGGTCTTACCTACAAACACATTTCTGAACAGCTCTTTCTCTCCCCCCACACCGTACGAAAACACATCGACAATATCTACCACAAACTCAATGCTTGCTCCAAAATTGAAGCCATCAATATCGCCAGAAACAATCGGTTGATTTAGCCCATAATCCGTACCGTTAATACAAATTCCATTCCGATGGAAAAGCCATGGATAGTAGAACTGGTATGCTTCTTCCATTCTGTCGATACCGATGCAGTGTACGGACATTTTTCACACGAATCAGCAAGTTGGGTTTTCCGAAATGTCTGGAGAAATCCAGGTGTTTGGTTTGATCACCGGAGTCGTACCAGCCCATCATTCCATCCACTCGCTCGTTATTGGAAAGCACCTCCATTTCAAAAATGGCATAGACGCGAAAAATTTTTCGAACGTAAGCAGGATAAACCCAATCTGCGCGAAAGGAGAGTTTTTCTTGGCACGAAAGAAAAGGTTTACCATCACTGAATTGAACCGGACTACTAGGGGTTATTTTCACCTCTGCATATACCTTAATTGGCGCAAATAAATCGATGGTATCACCATTGGCAAGCTTGGCCCGGAGAAGAATGGTTGAATCCAAATCTACAGTTGTGGTGCGCCCATATTTCCGACATTTGATCACAAAATGGTCGTCTTCGCTTACCGTAATCTGCCATGTATTGGTATCTGAAACCACCTTCAGCCCTACTACTGGAATAAAGGCCTGCAAGTCGTAGTGATTTTCTGCCAATGCATATACCGCAGGCAAACACTGGGTTTCATCTATTCGAATCCTAGCAGCCTCCGTACTTGGTTTGTGAACTTGTGCAAAAGAATTACTACACAGAAGCAAAAAGAAAAAGCACCCTTTCATGCTATCAAAGTAGGTATCGATTGGACAGCCCCTTTTTCTTTAACAGGTATTTAGCACAAAAAAAACGGCCTCCATAAACGAAGGCCGTCACACAAACTAAGCGAACTCTTACTCTCTACTTATAAGCTTATTGAACGATAACTTTCTTGGTGGATCTTTGATCTCCTTGATTGATTTCAACCACATAGGTTCCGGCTCCAAATTCTTTCAGATTCAGTTCTTTTTTATAGCTACCTTCAAATTTTCCAAGATTTTCTTTGAATACCACCTTTCCAGCAACATCCATCACTTGAACAGTGGTTTTCACCTTTTCTTTTTGATCAAAAGCGATATTTACCACACCAGAACTCGGATTCGGATAAACCTGAATAGCTCCTTCAACGTTCTGTACTTTTTCAAGCGATGAGGACTTTGTTTTGGCTTGGTTAAACGGAATGTTTTCCTCTATCAACACTACTGTAAAATCCTTGTCACCATGCATGCGCATCAAGTGCATTTCGTGTATTTTTTCGTGCACTTTGCGATCCTTATCATGGTCTCCATGCTCTCGTTCGATGCGATGAATCATTACATGTTCTCCCCCCTCGTGCGGCTTGTGCGAGCGAATTTTCTCCATTTCTTCTTCACTGACTTCAACCTTTTCGCCATTGACCCATTTGTCCACCTGCATCTCACCATTTTCATCGATGTGAACTTTCAATTTAACATCCTTGTCCTCTCCTTCACTTCCTTCTTCCACATCGTGCTCCACAAATACCATGTGCTTGCGGTGATGGGCCTTCATTTTTTCCAACTCCTCTGGAGTGAAATCCACTTCTTCCCCATTCACAATCTTCTTCTTAATCACCTTACCATCTTCAGTTACCTCTACCTTGATTTGAACATTCTCACCCGAACCATCTTCTATTTCAAAAACCATATCAGGTGCTCCTTCTCCGCGAAACATCATGTGAGGATGTCCCTTTTTCATTTGTTCTATTTTGGCTTTTTCTTCATCTGTTAAGGGAACTTCTTTTCCATCCACCAATTTGGTCACCTTTTTTTGACCGTTTTCGTCAATCGTCACTTTGATTTCCAACTCTTCTCCGTCATCTGTGTTCCATTCCATGTGATGATCCATTCCATGATGCATCTTCATTCGATGATGGCGTTTTTGGTTCATTTTTTCCAGCTCTTCCTCGGTCATTGGAACCTCTTTTCCGTCAACAATCTTGGTGATTTTGCGTTCTCCGTTTTCCTCTTCTACTCGGATTTCAACGCGTTTCATTTCTCCATCTTCAGAGCCTACTTGTTGCCATTCTATCTCCTCCTCCAAAGCGTGCATGCGTGGATGACCCTTGGTCAAATTGATTTTTTTAACTTCTGTGGCCTCAATCCCTCTATCTTTTAAAAAATTCTCCACCGTGTACCTGCTCGACATGGGGATGAGCGTGTCGAACGTTTTCTGCACCCCATCTTTTTGGTGAATAACGGTGTATCTTTTCATCTTTTCTTTTTCGTCTCCTTTGGTAAAAGAAAACAACAAACCGGCAGTTAATACACTTCCTGCTGCGATAAGTACTACTTTATTTGCCTTCATATCTTTTCGTTTTAATGAAACCACAAGGGTTCTGATTCAACTTGTAGCTAAGGTAGTAGGTCCTTCTGCTAGAGGAGGTTAAAAAAAATAAAACATAGGTTAAAGTCAGGTTAAAGTACCATTGAAACCTTAATTTACACCTTAGTTTTGTACAAAAACAAGCAACAACTAACTTGAAAAACAGCATACTTTACAGCATCATTGGTCTCATGTGCATTTCCTTGGTTGGGATCATATGGATTCAAAGCACTTGGATCAAAGGCGCTATAGGTGCTCGAAAAAAAGACTTTGGTTTTCACGTTAACTTGGCCCTCAACAAGGTCAATGCAGAAATTGAAAAAGAAGAGGCCGTTGTTATCCTAGAACGCAAATTGGGCAATGTAGATTCCCTTCTTGAGACCTTGGTGGTGTTTAACGATATCGATTCGCATGAGCTCAACCTGAACCTGGCAGAACGCGAACTGGATTCGGACCACCAAATTGAGATTAAGATTGAGGAGAATGGTCCGCACGCACACCGAGTTCACACCCAGGTTAAAAGACGAATTGACGCCTGGGTAGAAGACGAAAGACATTTACACGGACCTCCCCCACACGAAGAGAGAAGAGAGGAAATAGAAAGAAGGGTCGTACGACTAAAAGAAGCTTCGCAGCAAAAGGAGAAGCACATGAAGGCGATGTTTCGACATCTGAGCTACGAACGCATGTTTGGCGGAGAATTAAAGGATCGCATTTCGAAGGAGGAATTGAGTAAAAAAATACGACTGGCCTTGAATCAAGAGGGCATTGTTCCCAACTTTGAGTTTGCCGTTTTCAACCGCAAGAAAGGAGAGTTTGAAAAAGGGTATCGCAGTTCTGCGTTTAACCCGAAGGAAGAAGCTATTCGCAAGACACTATTTGCCAACGATTTACACCTTTTTCAAGATTACGAGTTGTGGCTTCAACCCAAGGATCAAGGTACGTATATTTGGAGTGGTGTGCAGCAAATGACTCTCTTATCCTTACTCTTCACCTTGCTGATAATTCTGGCCTTTGGCACCTCGATCTATTTCATTTGGAAGCAGAAGAAAATTTCACAAGTGAAAAACGATTTTATCAACAACATGACCCATGAGTTGAAGACGCCACTTGCCTCTATTTCTCTTGCTAGCTCTTCCATTGCTCATCCCGAAATAATTCAACAACCAGACGAAATTCGCAAGTATACTTCCATCATCAAAGAAGAAGAACAGCGGATTAACGCCCATGTGGAACGCGTGCTCAACATTGCAGCCCTCGATCGGGGAGAATTTGAATTGAACAAAACCGAAATTGACTTTCTGGACTTGGTCCAAAATGCTTGCAGAAGTTTTGAGTTGGCCTTACAAGACAAAAAAGGTTCCTTCCACCTGACCCAAAAAGGCACAGATTTTACATTGATTGGGGACGCTTTTCACTTGCTGAACGTTTGCTCCAACCTACTCGATAACGCCATCAAATACTCCGACAATGGAGTTCGCATCGATGTGACTCTTCATGCTACCCCCAACAGCGTGAAAGCCGAATTCACCGACACCGGAATTGGCATGAGCGCAAGAGAACAAAAATTGGCCTTCGACAAGTTTTACCGCGCCGAAACAGGAAATATTCACACCCAAAAAGGGTTTGGTTTAGGCTTGAGTTATGTAAAAAGTATTGTTGAACGACACAAAGGCACCATCCACATCAAAAGTCAAAAGGGAATGGGAACCACAGTAACCCTTGAAGTACCTAAGAAATGAGTGACAAAAAACGAATATTACTGGTAGAAGATGAAGAGAACTTCGGTTCCTTGCTTCAAAACTATTTACGCCTGTCGAAATACGAAGTAGATTGGTGCAAAGACGGAGCATTGGGCTATTCCGCTTTTCGCAATCAGAATTACGACTTGTGCATTTTGGATGTAATGATGCCCAATATGGATGGCTTTACTCTGGCAGAAAAAATCAGAGCCATTTCGGACGATGTCCCCCTGCTTTTTCTAACCGCCAAAAACTTAAAAGAGGACGTAATAAAAGGCTATAAAATTGGTGCCGACGACTACCTGAACAAACCTTTCGACATCGAAGTTCTTTTGCTCAAATTAGAAGTGTATTTTTCTCGTCAATCGGGCAAAAAAGAAACAGAAACACTTGAAGAATATGCCATAGGTCAATACACCTACCTTCCCCCAACAAGAACCCTACTTTTGGGTAAAAAATCGACCACTCTATCGCCAAAAGAAGGTCAGTTACTCCTCTTACTTTGCCAGCACCTCAATCAGGTAATGCCGCGGGAACTAGCCTTGAAGTCAATTTGGAAAGAAGACAGTTATTTCACAACCAGAAGTATGGATGTGTACATTACCAAACTTAGAAAATATCTCTCTGAAGATCCAAAAGTGAGCATCGTTAATGTCCATTCAAGCGGTTATGCACTTTACACCCAATAAATGTCTGCTCGCATAGAAACTCAGTGTTTTTTTCGTAACTTGAACAACTCATTTCCTTGAACTAAACACTTCAAATCACCTCATATTACTGTTGACAAGTTAAACGGCACGCCTTATGAGGATTATTGTACTCTTTTTTTTCTTCATCCCCCTTTTGTTATTTGGTCAAAAAGAGGATTCAACCCAGTTTGAAAAGTTTCAGTTTATAGACTTGAATGGGTATTACGACACCCGAGAACTTCGCGTTTTTACTCTCAACGCCAAGATTGATTTTTCACCCAGGTTCAGCTATTTCACGGTTTCCAACTTCTTCAGCGATCCGTTCAAACGAGACATGAATGCGTACTATATGGAACATCATTTGTTCTTCCGAATCACTCCAAATAGTCCACTCGACCTTACCCAATACTGGATCTCCATTTCAGGGCCTAAAAACGACCATCTGCGTTATGGAATTCGCTGGAGAATGCACGATACCCAAAAGTTTCGTTCATTTTTCAAACGCTTAAATTTTAGTGGCACAATGGGACTTTACCCACTTTCGTTTTGTGAAATTCACGACCCCGAATTTCTTGGTCAAGCACAATATGTTTATCGAATAAAGATACTTGACAGATTATTGCCAAATCGTCTCTATATTGGTGGTTTCGCAAATCAATATTTTGACATTCAAGCCGCCGATTTTGACTTTTCATGGGTTACAGAACACCAATTGGGTTTCCGATTCTGGAAAGGTTTACATGCCGTTATGGAATATCGGTTCAACGAATTTTGGCCTGACCAAAAAGGATGGGGCTTTGGTTTGGAATACTTTCATCAACTCTAAGGCATGAAAAGATTCGCAAGTTGGTCGCTTTATGCAGCCTTTGTCCTCATTTTGGTCATCATCGGTTGGTTCATCTACCTCCGATCGGTTCCGCGCTTTGGTGAACATTTCGACTTAAAAGCTCGCATTGTTTCAGAGGATAACTTTTACAATCCCGATAAACAGGCGTATTCTGGTAAAATCCTGTCCAAAACCCTGTACTCGTATCACGTCACAGGTCAAGAAGATCGCGACTTGCTTATTGAAAATGTCTTCGATGTGCGCAAACCGAGTGGGGAGCAAATTTTTGTGGTGAAACGGAAATATGCAGTCGACAAAATAACGGGTGCACACAATCCCCAAAAAGGAGATCGGAAAAGATCGGGTTATCTTTTTGCCCCAATGTTTACAGGCAAAGACGACTTTGTCTATTGGCACATCAACTACGATCAACCCTTGCTGATGAAATTTGACGGTGAGGAGCAGCTTCAAAATTTAAACCTCTTCCGTTTCAAATGTAGCTTCAAAGCAGATCAAACCAATAATTTGGCACATCTCGATGGTGTACCAGAGAGTAGAGGAGTGGAACTCGATGTAGACTTGTACCTATGGATAGAGTCTGAAACGGGGTTTTTAGTTAAATACGAAGATTTTGCAACGGCTTGGTTTTACGACAAAAGCACCCATCACCGCTTGCATCCGTGGAATCAATTTCACAATGAATTCGATAAGTTGAGTATCGCTACCCAGTTGTCGGAAGCCCGTCACATAAAAAAACAACAACGCTGGTCTTACTTCTATTTTCCTGGTTTCTTGGTCTTGTTGCTCACCATTCTACTAGTAACTGGCTGGGATTTTAGGAAACAACATCTTTGGCGATTGTACTTATCCGTTGGACTCGTTGGACTGAGCGGAATCGCGATTTCCATTTCTTACTACACCACATTGAAGGAAAACAACCGATTGAAGATGGAGCGCAATTTTGAACAAATTTGCGAAGATGTAAGAAGTACCATCAAGCGCGAAGTAGAAGCCAGTGTTTCTTCCCTCTACCCCATTAAAATTCTCTTCACCATCAACCCTCAGGTCACCCAGAAAGAATTCAGTCTGTTTGTTCAAGACTATCAAAGACGCAGACGCATTGCCATTCCCATTTCTTGGACTCCGCTGATACCTGAAATTCATCGTCAGACTTTCGAGCAATCGCTCCTTGATACCTATCAAAAGAACTATGTCATGAAGGAGGTAATCGATCAAACGCAGATTGTGCCAGCGAAAAAAAGATCCATACATGCGCCCGTTTGCTACATCGAACCGCTAGAGGGTAATACCAGGGCGATTGGTTTCGATTTGATGTCGGACCC
>JAOASF010000202.1 GCA_025210175.1 Crocinitomicaceae bacterium
ACAAAGCTCCCAATCCATCCTTTCCTCTCATGTTGCCCAAAACCCATGCACATGCATTGCCTACAGAAGCCGCGGCGGCTCCTACACCGGGAATTTTGTGGTAAGATTTCTCGAAAAGTTTGGATAAAATTCGCAAGGTTTCTTTATCGGAATATCGTTCAAGCGTCCAAACCATACCTTTGATGAAAGCTTGATGGGGAGCATGTAAGAATACGCGAGTGGTGTAGGTGCTTACATGATTTCCGTAATCGTATTCCTTTGTTTCTTCGGTTATTTCTTGGTCAATGGCCATTTGTAAGACCTGATGGGCCGTTTTTCGGTAAGCATCTGCACCAATCTTATCGATGAGTTCATTGGTTTGCTTGATCGTTTTTTTGGACGGCTTAGATGATTTTGCCTGTGATGCCAGTAAAAATAGCTCTCCATAGGCATCGTTCGATTTCAGTTCAGCATTGTAAAAGTCGATCAGTTTCGGACCTATGTCGGAATTGTAAAATCGAATCATCGGAACTTCCTCCTCGGCGCCAATGGCTTTAATCAAGCGTTGGCGAAGTAATTCGAAGTTCGGGCCATAGTGGTTGGTTTCAGGTGTTTTGAATTCCTTCCAATCGAGCATGTTGCGTACATAATTTTCGAGTTCGGGACTTACTTTTTCGGCCTTTGCGAGAAATTCAAATTGTTTTACTATCCACTGAATGGGGAAATCAGTTAAAGCAAAGTTTAATTTTCTTCCCTTCATCGTTTTGGATTGAGCGTCATGTATCGCTCTGATCAATTTCAGCCATTCGTCAGAGGTGTAATCGAGTTTTTTCTTCAAAATGGCAGCCATCGTATATTCAACAATGGATCCACCATAGAGAGGGGGCTCTTTATCGATTAGTTTCCAACGTTCTTCCTCGTCGTATTTTTTAGACTCATAGCGCAATGCACAGCGCAAATCAATGAGGTCGTGCACCAATTTTTTGACCTCTTCAGGCGTGCCTTTTCTTAGGTCTTCAAATTCATCTAGTCCGACCAAATCATTGCCTGACCAAACGAAGGAATAATTGGCTTTTATTTTTTTGACATATTCGGTGAGCTCCCTCAAGCGAGGTGTTTTCTCGTATTCTTTCTTGAATAGTTTAAGCATGGTTCAATTTTAACCTCCTACAAGCGGCGTAAGCTTTACAAAGGAGACGTGAGTAGTTTCTTGAATTAAAAATTGTTGATCGAGGTCTTCGGCTTGCTCGTTGTCGATAAGAATGAAGAAGCCGTTTTTTTGAAAGGCATCCAGCGCCACTAAAAATTGTTGCTCAAGGTCTATTTTTCGTTCTTTTTTGGTGCCATTCATGCGTCGTTCCGTTGCTCCAGGTTGAACCAAGCCGTGTCTATATTCAGCAACCTCATTCATGTATTTATCTACTTCTTTTCGTATGCGCTCTTCGATGAGTTCTTTTACTGTAACGTACTCGCGCTCAAATTGAAGGGAAATTTCATGCAAAATTTTCCCGGCTAAGTTTTCGTCTTTAATGGTGAGTGTTTTCATGGTTGGTTATTTTCTTTTGTTAGAGAAGTGTTTTTCTTGCCGAAGGCGGGGCTTTCAGGCACCATTAATCAAGCAAACACTAAAGTTAATTAGATGCGGAAAAGTTTCTGCCACCACAACCCCACTTTTGCTAAAATGCTGTGATGTGCTTTATTATTCCAAGATTTTCTTCTCCGTTTATAAACAATTTTTTCTATGGTTTCCTTTGTGACTATTAAGCAATGTTCTTCGCTGTCACTGCCACCTTCGATTTTTTTCACCTCACTGTAGTTACTAGGAAAAACACAAAGGTCTTTATTTATTTGCTTACCAATGTCCAACATGAAGTCTACAAATAGTTCAGATTTTTCATTCTTGTCTAACCAAATATTTTTACCAACAGGAACAATTGTATAATGGTTATCAAACAAGCTAAGTTCGTGGAAATTACTCTTAACCTTATTAAAGTTTCCATTTATAACTGGACCATCAGTGCCGTAAACAATGTCAATGTTTGGAAAACTTGTAGTTATGATTTCCTTGAGAACGTCTATTTCAGAATCAGAAAGCTTCGTTTTTGTTCTAAAATCACCGATTGGAAAGTTATAGAAATCATCAACAACTAAAACATCAGCATCTTTTGTCTCAATAGTTGAAGTCTCCCCGTTAGGCTCGATAAGTACCCATGTCCAAGGATTTACCTCATCATCTGTGGACAGAATTTCGACATTAAACTTTTTAGCTAAGTTTTTTAAAATTTCAATTCTTTCCCTTAACGTTAGCTCTAGAATGTTGTTTTCAAAAACTGAGTAATGAAACTTAAACCCTGCCGTTGAAGTTTCAAGTGAAATGTAAGTCGTTTGTTTATCTATCTCGTTGTCAAGAATAAACTCATTGAAATTTGTAATCCAAATAAATTCAATGCTCATTAAGTTTTCATGTAAAAAACGTTCAAATAGAGCTTTGTCTAATAACTGAGCTGTATTAAAGTATATCCTTTCGTACATTGTCTATTTGCTTGGCTCTGTCATATAACACATTTTGTGGTTAGATTTTCTTTCAACTCGGGTTTGTTTTGAAACATGGATACGGGCATGACGCTTAGCCGTTGTTGTATGCACCTCAATTCGTCTTTACTCGGTCGAAAGTTATTCTTGTTCTTAGTACTTCATTTTCCAATATAGTCTGAGTATCGAAGTTTCTGTCAATTGGAATATCAGGTGCTTGGGTATTTGTCCAGGGGGAACAAAGAGTGTTTGAAATATATACTGCCGTCCAATTGATTGCTTGTATTTCTAAGAGAGTATCGTTTAGGACTTCGATTCGAAATACAGCTTCTTGAAAACCATCATTCTTTTTCAAAACCAAAGTGTCACCATTTATCTCATAGGATGTATAATTGGGATAATTGTTCGGTCCATATTGAAAGTGAAATTCCGACGAATCAAATTGGAAAAGCAATATTGAGTCTGGAGCTTCACCATCAAACGCTGGACCTCCATTCCATTTACCTTGTAGCAAAGTGCTGTCTTGAGAGAGGCTACGAAAAGAACATAGGAATATTAGAGATATGTGTATTATGGTTTTCATTGCATATAATGGTCTTAAATTATAAGATGGGTGGTTTTTCTCGAGAGTGGTGATTCGCCATATTGCTTACTACCATTTATAAACAATTATTTATTTTAACCTCTATATATTCAATGTATTGCCTTTTTATTGCTGTTTCCACAACCTCAATAATGTACCATCCATATTCGCGAGTTTCTACATTAAATACATCTCCATTTTCATGATTATTTATCCCATCTTCTATTGAAGAAACCATCTGACCCTTTATAAACCAGCCAAACTTTC
Source organism: Crocinitomicaceae bacterium (assembly GCA_025210175.1). Lineage (GTDB taxonomy): Bacteria > Bacteroidota > Bacteroidia > Flavobacteriales_D > Crocinitomicaceae > UBA2040. Next base: position 3,362 of record JAOASF010000202.1, read on the forward strand.
CGCCATTATTTTTTCCTGGGTCAAGTGAGTATTTTGATGCAATACTTTCAAATGATTCTCCATTAAATATTTCTTCCAGAAGAGAATCGGCTTTTTTTTCTACTCCAGCTCCTTTGTGGAGAAGAATATAATTCATATTCATTAAGGTATCCTCTCCTAACTCAAATACTTTAATGTAGCTAATGCTATTATCAGCGTTAAGGAATGGTCCAAAAACTCCTGTTTGTTTGGTTTTGAATGATGATTTAACAGCTAAACTTGAATTCGTATCCAATACAGCAAGACCATGTGTTATTTGTGTTGAGGGATATTTGGTTTTAATCTGTTTATAAAAATAATGTGAATTCAAATCATTCAAGTCTTTCACAATTGAGTCACAATAATAATCGGATTGGGAATAGCCGGTAATAAGCGTACTTAAAAAAGCAATAGATAGTATCTTCTTCATAGTTTAAAATGGTTTTACTAAAATTACGTTTGGTGGCATGGTAGGTTGGGGCATATATTTTAGCTTTTGTTGTAGCGCGTTTATTTAATTTTATTTATCACAACGAATGAATCGAAATCATCATATTTCAAATATCTCTCAAATTCATCTAAATCAGTTTCATCCAATATTTTTTTCAGTAATGACATGGTCAATCTCTCGTGAGTGAATGTGCGCTATATTGCTTAGTTCGTGTTAGTTCCTTTCTTTAATAATTCTACTTCAATATCTGATTCAGTTATTTCAAATTCTTTGAGAAAGCTATATTCAGCTTTAATCAATTTTTCATGCTGTTTTTGAAGGTTTAACAGTTGATTCGTTTTATCGAAAAGAAATTTTGATTCTTCCGGTGACATTCCGTTTTCAAGTAGTTCAATGATTTTAAGCATTGTGTTCTCTTCAACATCCAATCGAGCATTCAAATAGGAAATCATATTGTCTAAATACCCAGCTTGATCACCTAACCTTTTAATCTTTTCCAAATTATTTATACACTCCTTTATTTTGGGAATAATTGCCCTTTGCTCATTAATCAGTGACTGATAAGTCGCTGGATCAGGTCCATTTGAGAGTTTCGATGGATTGCTTAAGTATTCATTTAGGGTTTGTTTTTGATTATCAAGACGGACTAAAATATCATAAGCATTCTCAAACTTCACCTTGTATATAATAGCCTAGTGCTTCTTGCTTCGTCGGAGGGCTACAAGAAGATATAGACATAAGCAGGAAAATTAATATTGTATTTCTCATATTCAGGTTTTTATGGTGATTTGCGGTTAAGGCTATTTTTCCGTGCCCTTCTCGAAAATAATCGATTCGGCATGAAAAATAGGCGATATGATATGCCTCGATTTTCAAACATTAATTCAAAAAATTATCCATTTTTTTTAACGATGGTTATTGAAAGTTCATTGTTAGGTTTTTCCTTGTTGAAAAAACTAAAAGGAGGAAAAATAGCCACATTGGAACCCCTAACTTTCAACTTTGTGGGATTGACGAATTCTAATATGTAATTCCCTTTTTTCTTTATGACAAATTCATAATATCGCTTTGAGCGTTTGCCAAAATCAAAATCTTGAACTGGCCACTTAGCTCTTTTAATATCAACTTGATCTTTAGTTATTTCAGACAAGAGTTTTATTGAAAATCCATTTGAGAAAATGGACCAACCCCCCAAAATGTTTACGTAATAACTCCCTTCCGCTAAATTTAAAACTTCATTTTTCGTGTGTATGTTGATCGGTCGAATGGGGCTCATTATAAAAATCGTTTTGCAGCTAAGAACGTGTCGTTTTTAGTAATTCTAAAACTCAAAATATATTGGCATATGATCGGATATTGCAATCCAGTCTTGAAAATTTCCAACTCTAAGTTCATTCATGGTCTCTAGTTTATTCAGTGGGGCAAAAATGAAATCAATATGATAAGGTTTTTCCTTTTTTCTCTGCAAATAGAGTGTTGGTTTTGTTTCTTTGCCCTGTCCTTCTCCTGTTGAATAGTGATATGCACTTTCAATTCCCAATTCGGATAACTCTTTAACAACGTCCGAATGATTCCACCATCTATCCCACTGATCCCAGATGCAGTTGCTGTTCAAATCACCAATTATAAATGAGTCACCCATGTTTACTTTATTTATTTTCATGTATTTCCAAAGCTGACCTATATATCCAAAATTCGGTGAGTTGTTTCTATGAGTCCAAACTGCTAACAAATTAAAATTATCATTAACTCGACATGGGAGAAAGTGTTTTACTGAATGATCTTCATATTTGTTCGACCAATTCAGTTTTTCAATTTTTATAGCTGGCCTTGCAAAAACTGCCAGACCTTAGTTTTTGGAGTCGCCCATCCATAGATAGTTTCCAGCCCATTCTTTGTACTCATCCGAATTTGTCTCTGCTGGGTTTTCACATTCTTGAATTACATAGATGTCAGCACCGAAATGGTCCAATTCTTGAAACTTTTTTCTTAAAGCCCCATTACAATTCCATGTAACAATTTTCAATGTTTTAATTTTAGTTTTTCAATGCGCTTACGGTCTTGTTCTATGAAAAGTAGGCCTTTTCTGGAACATATACGTGGCCTATTTTTTAAAGCACATGTTATGGGTAGATTTTCTTTTCTATTTTAATGCAAACAACCAACATAGAGTTCTGATTTGGTTTTGAATAATTTTGGTTCTCTAGATTTCAATAAGTATAAAACGCTATCTGCCGCTTTTTCTGTTTCATAAATTCCCACTATAAGTGCTATGGTTTGATCACCAGCATTTTCCTTATAAAGTGATAAATACTCCAAACTTAGAAATTCAGAAGGAATGCGTCTAGGAAAGTAATCGCCAGCATATATTTCATCCTCATGATTGGCTGGTAATGCTATAAGGTTTTTATTCTTATCGTATGATCTACCCATTGTGTCAATTTTCAAATTATATAAATTCTCCATATCGAACATTTTCTTTCGCAGGAAATAATAATCCTTATTGGTATCTGCAATAACCACAAAGTATGTGGCATATTCTAGTTGAAATTGTAGACTGTCTTCTTCTCTTATAATATTTTTTTGCAGGACAACCTTTTGATCCTTAATTGAGGATTTATCGCCTGAGTTTGCTGAACAAGCGGCTAGAAAAACAATGCTTGATATGAGAATGGTCTGTTTCATTTTCCTATAACGGTTCTCAACTAGGAGACGCGGGCTTCTCGGTTGAGGTTGTTAAGCCCGTGGCTTTTAGTTGATGTTATGTGTAAATTATTATGAATTTATTGGAATTTCTTTGACGTAGTTATTAATATCAAAAGCAGCCTCTATTTCCTCGTCAATTAATTCAATTACATCAGCAGTTGTTGAATAGAAAAAACTCAAATGAGCAAGAGCAGAAAGCATTTGAAGAGTAAAAAATTGAAAGTTTGCTAACTCTTCATTTTCGAATTCCGATTCGTTAGCACGGTGAATGTATGCACTTCTACAAGCATACATTTTTTTTATCAATTTTTTTATTTGTTTTCGATCATTTACATTATTACTAATGACCTTAGGTCCGTATTGGGTAATTGTATATTGAACAGGTTCATTTTCATTTTTCACAAAAATAGAGTCCCAAATTGAGGCAAGAAGTACAATCCTTTCATACAAGTTTTCATTCGAAAGTGCTGCTGCATATTTTTTTACATTCATTCTTACTACGTCCTTTAATTCATTAGATTTTGTTTTCGAATTATTGAGAGTTTGAAAAATATGTGAATGTAAAGGGATAATAAATTCCTTTGGAAATTCGAATGCCGCACCAGCGGATGGAGTTAAAGTTACTGTAAGATCATTAAAAAAGGTTTCCTTAAAAACGAAAGTGAAGTTCTTTTCATTTTTCTTCGTCCGGCTGTCTATGTCGAATTGTAAAGGTATTTTAGGTATTGTAACAGTTGGACTGAAACATTTGAGTATATCCACTGATAATGCACATTTTTCATATGCCAGATCGATCGCTCTATCGCGCGAACAATTCTTAATTTCACATGCTACATAAACAGTATTACCGAAAATGTTTCTAGTTGCTTCAATATCTTTTGAGTCAATCTCACCTTTACGGATAATATGTTCTTCGATTTCATTTTTTCTCGTGTAATCAATCCAAGTATCACCAATTATGATTTTGCAAGGGATGCGAAGGTACAGGACTTTGAAGGCAACAGTCCAAGTGTCGCACACATCGTTTACCTTGTCCTCCAAAAAATCACAAAATTCTTGTTTAATTATTGAATTCATATGAACATCCAAAATCCAATTAAAAAGCTCTGATTCAATAAATTTGTTTGTGACCTTTTTATTCAATTCCGAAGTCCTATAAATTGACTTGCTAAGTTTTATGAAATCACTATATATTTCGCCTTCAAAACCTATTCGTTTTTTATTTTTAGTAAAAAATATATCAGAATATTCTCCTGTCAACATATTCAGATTTCGACTGATACCTTCTAAAGGTTCAACAATTTTATCTGACCAATCGAGCGCATAAATTTCAGCATCCGATCCTGTCATATTTTGAGGTTGCGATACTTCCTCTAATTGAATTACAAGTTTTTCTACCAATTCGGAGGCTCGTTTATTAAAATTTGCTCTAGCGTTCGAATTTATCATAGTGATTTTAAAGTTGGCTTGTTATTTCCGATGCTATTTTTAAATGGTGAGTTGTTACACATAACTAGTTCATACCCATCCTCAAAGTACTAACCGTCCGTTCTTTTTTCTTAGTTCGCGGATCCGTTACGGTTACATCGCTGATGGCAACGTTGTTTGTCAACCAAGTCGTTTGGGTGTTGAAGAGAAGTGTTTGAACGGTTTCATTCAGAAATTCAATTTCATTCATTTCCTTCATTTCTGCTTCGAGTTCTTCCTTTTCCAGATCCATACCTTCTATCATTTTTAAGAGCATTCCTTTGATCATCTCAACCATGGCCGACATATCCATTTCTAGACGGTTTTCAATGGTGGCCAATTGCTTTGTCTCATCCATTTTGGTGAGCGTATAGAAATTCGTTACGGTCATTGAATCCGTTTTGTTGAAGGGTAATTCAGCTGTTTCTGTTTCCGTTATCGTTGTGTGAAGTTCATAGCTTCTCTGAAAAGGGATAAAAAGGGGATCAACGTAATTTGCAAAGTAATCTTGAACGTTGGCTTCTGAAGCGAAGGCCATTTTTAGAGGCATGGACAACAAGGCCCAAAGGGAGGCAGCTTCTTTGTTTTTCTTTTCTAGCATTTTTTTGACACTTTCGAATTGAGAGGTGACAAAATTTTGCGCTTCTTTCCAGTTGGTTAATTCATAAGATCCGTCCGCTTTGTTGACCTTGTAAATCAGTTTTAAATTCTCGTAATTGTCAAATTCTTCTTCCAGCTTCTCAAACATTTTTACCAGTTTCACCATGGCAATGTTCTCCATTCGAAGTTCGATGAGGTAGTGATCCGGATTTACTTGAACCACCTCCAACTCGGCATCGTATTCAATTTGGTCTTCTTCAGTAATTTCTCCGTCCTCCGTTTTCACGGTCTCAACGCTGTACGAAATCGTTTTGATAGTCCCCACGGTCCACTGGGGTTTCAAATCATATGTTTGGGCAAAGAAAAAGGAAAGTTGAAAAAGGAAAAATAAAGAAATAGTTAGCTTCATAAGGTTCAATAAATGTACCCACCAAAATTAATCAGTTGAATGAATTTGAAGCTGAAAAAAACGCCTTAGTTTTTACACAATCGATACCAGCAAAGACCCTTTCTGGCTTTGATAGCAGCACCGTCGTTTTCTAGTTTCCACGTGCTCACCATTCCTTTTTGAGAGGTCAACTCTTGGAGAAATGCCTTGCCGTTTTGAACCACCCAGGTACCCTCACAAAGTACAGGGCTCTCACTGAATGAATAGTCGCGATAGACAAAGCTGTGGTCTTCGTTCAAGGTGATGGAAAACCCTTTGTTTTGATGGGGTTCGTTGCCATAGGTTCCTACGAAGTCTTCACTTTCTTGCAAATGAAAACTGGCAAATAAAAGGAAGAGTCCAACAACAAGAATTGATTTTTTGACTGGCATCATGATGTAGCTGTTTTTTCCTAAAGTAGTGAAAATGAATGGAAAAACTATCCTTGGCGTTTGAAGATCCACTTAACGGTAGACGAGCCATTCGGACGAGAGTCTGTACAGCTTTCGCCTTCACAAAAGCCCAATTGCCAACCCGATTTTAATTCAATGTAATAACCCCAACCGGCCATTTTTTGCAATTTTTTTTGATCTTCCTGGCTCAAATCGCGATACAACGTATTGACGTGGTAACCTTCTGCCGTATGAAAGGGAGGGTCCATGGTTTGAAGGTAAATCGTGTCCTGCTTTTCATTTACCACCACATTGAACTGGGATTCATTCCAGGTATATCTCGAGGAAGGGTGCATCTCACCTGAACTCACCATTACTACTTCCATTTCTGCAAACGGATCGTAGCTTTCTTGCCCAAAACTGAAGGAATAAAACGCAAGGGATAGAAGGAGTGAAACGGTGAATTTTGGCATCATACCGGTGGTCGTTTGTTGGGGGTAAATATCTTTTTGTAAAGGTAACGCTACCATCGGTTTCGTGTTGCCTTTTATGGAATGGACTTTTACACAATTCGGGAAAAAGCGATTGTTTAAATCTTTCAAAAGTGCCTTGAAATGTAGGCTAGGCAGACTTAGCAGCCACAGTAGATTTCCAAAACGGTATATTGGTCTGTTTGAGAACTGTGGTAATAACAACCAGCATCTTCGGGTTCATAATCGAATAGACTGGTCCACGAATTCAGCTCGGTTTCGTACATCTGCTCAACCCAAGCGCGAAGTGTTTCTGTTCTCATTTTGGGGAAGTGGAGGGTTTCAAAGCTACCTCCTTCGAAACATTGTTTGACGCTGTAGCGAATTCCAGGGTCAAAATTTTGTTGAAAGGCACAAATTTCATCCGTATCGCCTTGCCAAAATTCAACCGAGTCCATTTCGCTTCGAACCCGATAGTTCTCTTTTAAATACAAATAAGTTAGAGTGTATTTGTACTCCCATACATCCACCAACAGGGCGAGTTTTTCGTGATTGGGTTTCTTCCATTCAAAATCTTGCGCATGGAGTTTGGGAGAAAAAAGAAATAGGGTGAAAAATAGAAGTAGTCGAACCATTGGGTGAAGGTAGAAAATTTGGGTCATGGATGCACGCATTTTTTGTTAGAGTATTGCTCCTTCTTCTTTTTGTCCCAAAGGTTTTCATCCTCCACTTTCTTCCCATTCTCGTGCTCTCGTTATAAATAGTATCTTGTTTTCAAATCCAATCACATGAAAAAAATTACTAGTCTTCTCGTTCTAATCACCTTTTTTGCCACTTTTCTTCAGGCTCAAACACCGAAAGAACTCAAGAGTTTGGAAAAGAAATTAACCGCCTTGTTGGATGCGAGCATGGCTCCTGGTTATGCTGTGGCCGTGGTGAAAGGAGATTCTGTGGTGTACAGTCAGGGCTTTGGTTATAGCAATGTGGAAAAGAAAGAAAAGGTGGATGCCCATACTTTATTTGCCATCGGTTCCACTTCAAAAGCTTTTACAACTGCATTGTTGGGAATCATGGCGGAGGAAAAGGGCTTGTCCTTTCAAGATTCTCCTCGAGAGTATTTGCCAGAATTGAAGTTTTTTAACGATCAACTCAATACTGAATTGACCATTGAGGACTTGGTTTGTCATCGTTCAGGCTTACCGCGACACGATTTCTCCTGGTACCTTTTTCCTACAGAAAGCAAAAAGGTCTTGATAAAAAGAGTAGCGCATCACGAAAATTTCGCCGATTTGAGAACCACGTGGTACTACAACTATTTTGGCTACTTGATTCAGGGAATGATCACGGAAAAATTGACGGGAAAATCATGGGAAGACAATATTCGCGAGCGATTTTTCACACCCTTAAATATGACGCGATCCAACCTTACGATAGCGGAGTTACAAACCTTTTCCAACATCGCTACGGGGTATGAACTGGTTGATTTCAAATCGTCAAAAGCCATGAAATACTTCAATATAGCGGCCATTTCTCCTGCCGGAAGTATCAATAGCAGTGTGAATGACATGAGTAAGTGGTTGAAGGTGTGGCTCAACGAAGGGAAGTATGAGGGAAAACAAATTTTGCCTGCCTCTTACTTACAAAAAGCGACGCAACCACTGTTTACCTTAGGGAGTGGAATTGCCGATCCAAAATTTCCGAGTTTGCATTTGCAGAGTTACGGCTATGCATGGTTTGTTTCATCTTACAAAGGACATTACCGAATGGAACATGGAGGGAATATCGATGGCTTTTCGGCCAATGTAGCCTTGTTTCCTTCCGATGAAATAGGCATTGTGGTTTTGTGCAATCAGGATGGATCTTTGCTACCTGCCATGGCCCGAGATTTATTGGCTGATCATTTCCTTGGGGTGGAACAAACAGATTGGGTCAAACAGATGGAAGAAAAGATGCAAACGATCCAAAAAATGGTGGAATCGAAAAAAGACAAGGCAGAAGAAGAGAGAGTTCAAGGAACCCATTTTTCGCACCCAATCAGCGACTATTCAGGGAAATATTTCCATCCGGGATATGGCAGTTTTACCATTGAAAACAAAGGTGATACGCTAGTGGCTAGTTTCACAGAAAGAAGCTACCAAATGAAGCATTGGCATTACGATGTGTTCAAACTATACGAGGTGAAAGAAGGAAAGGTAGAGGAGCAAGAGCTGGGAATCGATTTTATTTTTGAGCAAAATGTAGCAGGCAAAATTGCTGGAGTGAAGATTAAGTTCGAACCGACTTTAGCGCCCATTTTATTCGAACGTTCGGCCTTGGTAAGCTCTGAAGAAATCAATCTGTTTCAGACCTATGCTGGTGCTTATGTATTGAAAGGCATGACCTTGGTGGTGAAAAACAAAGGAGATGGAAATTTGACCTTGGACGTGCCTGGTCAACCACAATACACCCTGATACCGGAGTCGGAAAACGAGTTTTACTTGGAGGGCTTAGACGGTTTTCGCGCACGCTTTGTGCAAGTGGAAGAAGGCAGTGTGGAATTGCACATGCTCCAACCCAATGGAACCTTTGTTGCCAAAAAATCCGTGAAGTAAGATGGGTAAATATGTTTCTTTCCTTTGCTTGGTTGTTTTTCTTTTTTCCTGTTCTCAAGAAAACAAGGTATACGATTTTGTAATAGTTGGAGCCCGAGTGATTGATCCTGAAACGGGTCTGGACGAAGTTTGTAATGTGGGGATTTTAGGAGATCGTATAGCGGCGATTACCAGCGAAAAAATTGAAGGAAAGCAGGAAATTAATGGAAAAGGAAAAGTGTTGAGTCCTGGTTTTATCGATTTGCATGCCCACGGTCAATCGAATATTGAGAACGAATATCAGGCTTTTGATGGGGTAACTACGGCTTTGGAGTTGGAGGTTGGGATCGATACGTTAGAAAAGTGGATGGAAGCCCGCAAAGGAAATGCCTTGATCAATTTTGGTGCAGCAGCTTGTCAATTAGGGATCCGCAATCGCTTGATTGGAGAGGCTGATTCCGATTCTGAACACGACCACAATCATTTTAGTCTTGCTGGAGAGGAGGTAAAGATGCCGCTTTTGGCGGAACATTTTGACGAGTTAGAAAGTGGTTTGTTGAAACAACTCAAGGCGGGTGCAATAGGGATTGGTGTGCCTGTAGGTTACATTCCGGAAGCATCCTTGGCAGAGATTTCTTGGGTTTACCAGTTGGCAGGTAAGTGGCAAGTTCCCGTTTTCTCTCATGTGCGAGAAGGAGGGGGGATTGCTTTTCAGCAAGCAATAGCTGATGCTGTATTAGCTCAAGCGCCTTTGCACATTTGTCACTTGCCAAGTATGGCGAGAAAGGATGTTCAATTTTGCTTGGATTTGGTTCGCAAAGCGCAACAACAAGGTTATCAAATTACCACTGAACTGTATCCGTATACTGCCGGAAATACTGAAATTTCTTCCGCTATTTTTGATGAAGGATGGGAGGAACGCTTGGGCTGTTCTTATTCCGATTTGCAGTGGGTGGAAACAGGGGAGCGACTCACTGAGAAAAGTTTTCAGCATTATCGCCTTACGGGCGGATCTGTGATTGTACATATGCTGCGCGATGCGTGGGTAGATTCAGCCTTAGTTCAACCCTTCATGATGATAGCATCGGATGGTGGCGAGTATTCGCCGTTAGGACACCCGAGAGGTTCGGGAACTTTTACCAAAATACTGCGAAAGTATGTCCGCGAAAAAGGACTGATTTCCTTACCGGAAGCCATCAAAAAAATGACGCTCATGCCGGCTCGTGTTATTGAAAAAGCAGCCCCAGAGATGAAGTTTAGAGGAAGAATTCAGGTTGGCTGTTATGCCGATTTGATACTTTTTGATCCGAATTCTGTTCGCGATTTATCGACCTATGCGACTGGATTCGTGAAGGCTCAAGGGATGGATTTTGTGTGGGTAAATGGTCGCTTGCTCATAGCTGAAAATAAGTTGGTGAAGGGTTCCTTTCCGGGCACTTTAGTAAGAGGAGAGGTGGTTAATAAGGTTCAAAAATGAAGGAAATCACAGTAGTTGGAGCAGGAATTGTAGGGTTAACCACCGCCATAGCTTTGCAAGAAAAAGGTTTCAAGGTTCAACTGCTTGCAGCTCAGTTTCTCGAAAAAACACTATCGCACAAGGTTGGTGCCATTTGGTTTCCCTTCGAGGTGCATCCGCTTGAAAAAGCGATGAATTGGGGTCGTTTGGCCTACAAAAGATACCAACTCGATGCAGGAAAAGCACCTGGTTTGAGTATGATTCCGTTCACAGTGGTGTGTGACCCCAAAGGTGAAAATGCGTGGATGAAGCACATGCCTGAGAATTCCTTGCGAAAGGCTAAAAAAGAAGAGTTGCCAAACAATGCGGAGTTGGCCTATGTGGCTACTGTCCCCCTCACGGAGCCACCAATTTATCTTCCACATTTGCTTCAGACTTTCCAGCGAAATGGTGGTGAGTTAAAGGAGTGGTTGGTAGGAGATTTGAATGAATTGGCCCTATTGAACAAGTGGGTGATCAACTGCACTGGCCTGGGGGCAAAGGAGTTGTGTAAGGACGAGGAATTGTTACCCATGCGCGGGCAGATTTTGCGGACCGAAAAACTAGATATTCAATCGTGTGTGAACTCGACCCAGCCGGGTGCATTGAGTTACATTATTCAGCGCAGTACAGATTGCATCATAGGTGGAACCGACTATTTGAACGATTGGAACCAATCGGTTGAGTTGAGTGATACGGAGTTGATTACCAACAGGTTCATGGCCATGGGGTTCAGTGATGCCTTTCCAAGCGTATTGGAAGAAGTGGTTGGTTTGAGACCGAGAAGAAAAGAAGTTCGTTTTGAGTTTGATCGCGAATTCACGAATGTATTTCACAATTATGGACATGGTGGTGCAGGTTTCACCGTTGCTTGGGGGTGTGCCTTGGAGTTAGCTCAAGAATTTGGCAAACGGCTCAACCCCTCTTGATAGGAAAGGATGTTGGTTTTTCAGCTTCTTTTTTACCCTTTGATCTTGTAGGTTGTTTTGGCCTCAAAAGGAATGGTCATTTCATTGTCCGGCATCGAAACGGTGGAGGTTCCGCGGAATTCTTGCGTAGCATCAGAATCCATGATCCAACCCGTTTTTCGGTTGATTTTCAAATGTGTAACCGTTGCCCCATCTAGGCTTACCGTTGTTTTGATTCCATTTTCAGCCACTGGTTCATGGTCCATTGCGGATTTCATGTCACCCTTGCCTTCAATTTCGTAATACTCATCATCCATGCCGACCAACTCGTATTCCATGTGGAGGGTGGTGGCTCTTTTTCCATTGGTTTGAATGACTTTTTTCCAGGTGTCGCCTATTGCAACAGGCTTGTTGGGAAAGATAGCCGTTGCCATTTCCATGTTGTCTTTCAGCGAATTTTCACCGTACGAATCTTTTAGTTGAGCCTTGATTTGTTCCTTTGCGCTTTCTGGAATAAAATCGAACTGTGCGATGGCTTTGTCCCAAATTTCGTTCATTCCGGTTACCTTGATTACTTCGCCCTTGGTGTTTAAGGTCATCTGAAAAGATTCTTGTGTAATAGCAGCCATCACTTGTGAAAAAATATCGTCCTGTTCTTTCTTTTTACTATCGTAAGTCATCGATCCTTGTGGCATGTCCATGAACATGCTCAATTCATTGTAGCGCACCTTTAGTTCGAAATTTCCAGCTTCTTTGGAAAGAACTAAAAAACTCAATTTCCCCTTGATGTTTATCACAATGTCCATTTTTTGGCCCATGGCCGTTTGAACCATATTCATGTTCACATCCATTTCTTGGTAATAGGTTTCACCAACTGTCAAATCGAGTTTTAAGTCGCTTTTGGATCCGCACGAAAGGAGGGTAAGACTAAGAATTAGAAATGGGATTAGATTTTTCATCGTTCAGGTTGTTTTTTGCTCCCTCACTTTGTTGTTGGGAGGCAATGCGAGGTGAAGATAGTGTTTTCCATCTAGCTGGGACATTTCCATTGTGTAAACAAGATCGTAGGGTTCGCAAGCTGAATTTGGTCAATCTTTTATTTCCAACTGCTTTTATCCAGGCGTTTTTGGGTCCAGGCGATCAAATCTACATCCAGAAATAGGGCGTTTTCTTTTGGGTCCATTTGGAGTTGAGTCAATTCTTCTTGCAAATGGGTGAAAATGTGTTTTTGATTCGATCCCGACGGCTGCCTGATCAATTGCTTCAAGGATTTGATTACAGCTTTTTGTACTCCTTTGCTGCGGATGTGCTTTTTGCTGCGTTAATTCGCCGATTTGATAAGGTTTGGCAAGAGGTCTTCGTTCCCTAATTCGTAGTGAATTATCATGTTTAAGGTGCGGTTGTCGTAAAAGATATCGGACCTGTAGGGTGTGGTGACATGCGGATCTTGTTCAACCATTTTAAGGCCAGTCTGTATTCACCCAAACAAAAGAACAAACAGCATAAATTTTAGATCAAAACCAATTGGGCTGTTTGAAGTTGATCAAGAAGTGAGTATAGTATAGTTTATATGTCAGTTAGATGTAGCTGCTCGCCTTGTACGGGCAGCTTTTTTTATGGTTGTGCGCTACTGTACCACTAAAGTGGAATGGCAGTTTTTGTAGGGTGTTGAGAGACAGGTAAGTTTGGTTTCTTGTTTCTAGAAAGCCTTTGTTTTTTGGTGCTTTGGCTATGGTTGTGCGCTACTTTACCACTAAGGCGGAATGGTAGTGTTTATATGGTGGGGAGAGACAAGTATGCTTGGTTTTTTGTTTTCAGAAAGTCTTTTTTTTTAGTGCTTTAGCTATGGTTGTGCGCAACCTTACCACTAAGGCGGAATCGAAGTTTTTGAAGTTTTGGAGAGACAAGAATGTTTGGGTTCTTGTTTCTAGAAAGTCTTTGTTTTTAGTGCTTTGGCCTTGGTTGTGCGCAACTTTACCACTAAAGCGGAATCGAAGTATTTGAGGTTCTGGAGAGACAAGTATGCTTGGGTTTTTGGTTTCAGAAAGTCTTTGTTTTTAGTGCTTTAGCTATGATTGTGCGCTACTTTACCACTAAAGTTAAATCGAAGATTTTGAGGTTTTGGAGAGATAAGTATGCTTGGGTTCTTGGTTTCAGAAAGCCTTTGTTTTCGGTGCTTTGACTATGGTTGTGCGCTACTTTACCACTAAAGCGGAATCGAAGTATTTGTGGTTTTGGTGAGACAGGTAAGTTTAGGTTCTTGTTTCTAGAAAGCCTTTGTTTTCGGTGCTTTGACTATGGTTGTGCGCTACTTTACCACTAACTAACTTCAAGGTGTATTAAAGCTCATGACACTTATTTCCCCCTCCGATTGATTAACTCACGAATGAAACCCAATAAGCCAACAGACCTGTGTTTGTCTTCATCTTTTGGCCCGCCATACAGACAAACCAAACAAGTACGATATTCGACTTCTACTTCCTCTGTAGCATATTGGAACTCGATGGATTCCATTTGGGTTGAATCATAAAATTTCTCTGATTTACACCGAGGACATTTTTCGGAGTTCAATTCTTCATTCGGATTTAATTCTTGAAAATAAAAATGAGAGGGGATTGCTCTTAATGTCATTTCCTGGTCGATTATTTCGCGAGAGGCTTTAATAAACTGATGGTATCGAAAATGATGAAAAGCGGCTAGCTCCTCATCGTTCAACTTTTTTAAAAATTCTTCTAAACGGGTCATTTTATTCTCAATGAATTTTGGTGGTAAGGTAGCGATCAACCAACAGAATGTCAATGATAGTCAAGGATTCTAAACGGTCTCCACTCAAAAAATCACCCCAAACCATCTTTAATAATTCGTTTCATCCAAACTTTTTTGGGGTTTCTACCCTTAAATTCTAATGGCTAATCCTTTTCACTGAAACCAATAGTACCTTGCAAAATCTTTTCAAGTTCTTCTTCTTTGTGTAAAGTATGTAAGTGCTGAATCACAATGTTTCCTTCAACCGAAGGAAATCGTTACAGTTATCAATAATATACTGGACTAACTCTTTGTTCATTTAGGGAAATTTTAACCCCAGTTCGTTTACATGTATGTCGACTTTTTTCCATTCGCTCAGTGAAATGTTTTCAATATCAACATTGGAGGCTTTCTTCAAAAGACCCAACCATGTGTCTGTCTCCACGGTCCTTTTGTTGTAACCGATTGCCCCAAGATCTTCCATTTGAAATTCAATTTGTCTTGAGTCAAATCGATGGATGTATTCGATACTTTGAACTTTGTAACCACCTCCCCAGTTTAAAAAGTCATTCACCTTTAAGCCAATACCCGTAACCAGAAAGGCGCCAAAGGCAAGATAGAAATATAGGTGGCGTTTGGTTTTTGAACTTTGAAAGGCAAATAGAATGGGTAGTCCCATGTAGGTCAAGAAGTTGAATAGAATTCGCACCCAAGAAACTTGAAACGACCAATCAGAAAGGTAGGTAAAGAGCGTCGCTGAAGCAATGCATATCCAAAGGAACCAAGCGGTAAGTTTCAGCACGTATTTTAGACGCGTATTATTTGACAAATTTTCCACGCTTGATCTCAAAACTGAAAAGTAGGACCGAATCCACCGGTTTTCCGTTCAACTTTCCAACGGTCCAATTCTCAAGAGCATTGAAGAATTCCTCCAATTGTTTGTCGAGCTCTTCGCTTTTGGTTTTGTTGTCCATTTTGCAAACGACCACTTCGCCTTCACAGTTGATAATCAAACTGATCATTCCCTTGTCTTTGTATTTTGGGTTGTTTCGAATGAAGGCAATTTTCTCGTTTAGGAGAGCAATCATTTGCTTATCATCCAGTCCACATGAGGCTTGGGTTTGTCCTTCGAGACTTCCAAACAAGGCATATACATTATCGTTGTCGCAGACTCCTTCGATTGGTTCTTTTACTTCCATTCTAGCGACAAATTGTGCCGAAACATTCAAGTAAAAAAGGCTCAGAAAAAGAGTTGTTAGGATCGTTTTCATGGCTGATAGTTTTAGTGAATAATTTAAAAGTCAAGGAAAGATACATTTTCTTTCATTGCCCGTTTATCTTGAGACATCAAAAAGAAAGCTCACTGGATTGAACCCAGAGCGTCGTTGTGTGTCTGGTTCGCGGTATTGTTTTAAGTTTTGAATCACATTTCGAACTTGGGTGATTTGCTTTTCCCAAAAGATGTGTTGAGGCTTGATTCGACCAATTTCCATTCGGGTTTGTGAATCAGAAAAGATAAGTTCTTGTTTTTTATCTGATTCGCTGGAAACCATTCGTTCAATTCGAAACGAAAAACGTTCCTTTGGTACACTCAATTTTTCAACCTTGGCGAAATAAGCATTGGTTCGTTCGATTTGAAAATCAAAATTCGTTTCGATTATACCCACAATCAGTTTCATTTTTCGGTTTTTCCTCAATATAAAAAGGTTGATACCTATGGTCACAAGAGATGCAATGAGCACCATATATTCGGGATTTTCAAGCATGGTTTCGTAAAAGGAACCGATGGTTTCATTGGGTCCGTTTCGGCGATACGAATGCCTTCCACTGGAGGCCAAAAATAATGGGCCGAAGTACATCAAGACGAACGTGCCGACAAAGCCTACGCATGAGGTGAGTACATGCTCCCAGATGATGTGATTTTTGTCTTTTGGTTTAGGAATTTCGAGTAGTTTATTCACAGTTTATTGCAGGGTAAGAGATTATTTTCTTGGGGAACGATTTTGCCATTTTTCAGGACGATAAATTTTGAGTTCGCGGTTTAAGGTAATAGAATGGTTTATTAGTGGGGTCGCATCATGGAAAATCGCATCCTTTACTTTTTGCAATGTATCATAATCGAAAAGCAATTCGTTGAACAATACTTTAGTCGCGCTCTCTCCACTCATTTTTGCCAGACAAAATACAGTGCTATAATCTTGTAAGCTATCATTATAAAATGTCAAGTTTCTGTACTCTAGGGTAGTGTCAGAATCTGCGATGTTTTTAAAAAATCTTCGGATTTGTTTCATCCATAAGGTATCTGACTCGGTGTGATTTATTGGAAGAAAACAGCTGTTTGCGCATTGATTTTCAACCCGAATCGAGTCTTTATGTTTCCAAAGTATCCAGTAACCAAAATTTAAACCGCATGATTCTCCAGTTGCTCGATTTCCTATAGACCTAAATGAATTTTCTGTGTTTTGTTCTGTTATGTAATAGATCTCCAGATTTGGAATATTTACAAGTGAGTCAATCAAATTATCAAATTCCATTCTCTCATCTTGACAATAGGAATGACTAGAAAGCAAAAGGAAGAAAACTAGTATGGATTTCATCTTTAATAATCCGTATCATCCAAACTTTTTTGAGGAAGACCGGGTAGATTAAAAACTTGTGGGTCGATTTCTTTTTCTTCCACCTTCACGGCGGTTTGCATGAGGTCAAAACTATTTCCTTCGCGCTTGTATTGAAGAATTAGTCCTTTGCCGCTTTTATAGAACTTGTTGACGTAACCCATTTTGTGGTTTTTGAAATGTTCCGGGTTTACGTAGCGTTTTGGGTCAAAAAAGTAGGTGTATTTCAAGTCTCCTTCGAGTTCACTTTCAATCATTTGACAATCGGTACCCAGAATGTTCACTTTCTTCTTTTTTACTTCAAATCGGAGTAATTTGGAGGGTTCAAGTGTGCAATCGGAAGTCCAAAGGGTGTCACCGTCGGGAAAAATGGTATACTGATGGTTGTTTTTGGCGAGGTAATAAATGGTAGGGGAGTCAGGTCCGTTGAACTCCATCTTGTAGTTTCCGTTTTTGTAGGTGTAAATCATGGCATTGCCAAAGTTTCGCTGGATCTCGCGGCTGTCTACATTCGGAATTTTCGATTTTACATTCAGACTGTAAATAACTACACCTTCGAATTCTTTTTTGTTGGAATCCGAGTTTTTGCATTGGGTTAAAAACGAGATGCAGACGAAGATAAGCAGGAAGGTATGAAGTCTTTTCATAATTTAGATAGTTGAGTTACACGTCGCACGTGCTTAGCCAATCGAGGCTAAATTAGGCGTAAACTTCCGGAAATACAATACTCTTTTTGGAGGAAATGCCACCTTTTAGAAGGATAACTATTGTCATTTCGTCCCTATTTTCTTTAGGATCGCGTGAATTTGAGAAGATTTAATCGTAATAAAAGTACTCATTCGGTTCTTCGATTTCCAGATTTCCAGAGGGTAATCGCTTGATATGTATGAATTTACCTTCTTCGTGTTTGAATTTGTATTCCGTTTTTTCGCCGTTCACATCAATCAGTAGCTGGCGCTTTCCTTTTCTAACATCCACTTTCAAAATATGCGCATACCCAAGAATGGCCTCGGTAGTAATCGCTCCCTCAAAAAGTAGGTCTTTATCCAGATGAATTTTTACCCAATCAGCCTGGAAATTACCCGTTAGGTCAATGCGCAGTTCGTGTATGAATTTCCCTTTTTTACAAGCAGGTATAGCAAGCAATCCGATTAAAAGGACGATAAGAGTAAGGGTTCTTTTCATGTGACTTGCTTTATAAGAATTAATTCGGTTTTTTAGATTTACTTGGTCAGCCGAAACCTAGTCTCGCGCTTTCGTTCGCGAAAAAGCTCTGGTTTGACGAAGTTTTTCGAGTAAATATCCTGCTTCGGCATCCTCAATGCTGTTCAAAAAATAGACGGTTTTCATGCCGTAGTCAAAACATATTTTTCCACCATTCTTCCCTAGGGGTATCGATAAACGTTGGTTTCCAAAATTGGTGCTAGGGGCTGCTCTGTGACTTCTCAAGTTGGAAATTTGTTGAACGTCGTACATTTTTTTCCGCTTGAAGAACTTGACTTTTTTTTCGATGATCAGAATTTTACTCTCAACCGTTACGACTTCCTTGCCCGTAAGTTGCCAGAGTATAATGGAGAATACAACCAGGCCTCCGATGGTCCAACCAGTTAACCAAACCAGCATGAATAAATTGGCAACAAGAGGTGTTTTTGCCGAAAGAAGGGTGGTCAAAGCAAAGACTTCTCCTAACAGCCAACCGCAGAGCCAAAAGCACAGAAAAATGACAACAATCCAATTTTTACGAACGGGTACTTCTATCTTAAATTGGGTCAGGTCGTCTGTAATTTTTGCTCTTCCTTGTTCAGGGATTTCAATCATAGTCTAGGGTTTGATGACAAGAATACACAATTAATTTTTTCTTCCCTATACCTTTTCGTCCTTATTTTGTTCATTTTCAAGTAGTCCAATCAAAGTTAAAAGCATGTTTCGAAACGACTTGGGGTGATTTTTACCCAGAATTTGTATGCTGTTGTTTTTGGCGATGATCGTGTCGATAGGGTGGGTAGCAATCAATTCCGCTAAGTTGAGAAGTATCTGTGGATTTGCTTTCTTGACTTTGAATCGGATGTAATTTACAGAAATGGTTGGGTGAAAAAGACCAGACCACCAGCTGAGTCCATAGTGAAAATCAACCTCATCTGTTGTAGCAACGACCAATTCGAAACGAAAAATGTCGGTGGCATTGGTTGGAATGATTGGATCTTGATGACTTTGTTGTGCTTTAAGGATGGTCAACTTTGCGAAGTCGGAGGTAGGGTTAATAAAATTTACTTCAAAACCGAAGGCATTGCACCAACCACTGGCTTGGAATCCAAGGTCTTGAAATTCCTCTATCTGTTTCTCAACCTGCTTTTTATTCCTTTGGGAATGAATGGAATCAAGTTCGGTATACTGAATCATGTTAAGATCAAACGATAATGGGCGCGTTAATCAGAGGAGAGTTGATTACCTCGATTTGCTTAAAAATTGAAAGGCATTCATGACCGCCTGATGCAAGATGGTGGCGTGATTTTCCAAGGGGAGATAATCGAAATGAACGGTCAAATTGCTATTCTTAGCGTCCGATAGTCGTTCGGCCAATAAGTTGGCATCTACTTCCATAACACGTGGTATTTCGGTAGGCGTTAATCCTTCTTTTCCAACTGCCAGATACACTAGGATAGCCTCCTTGGAGTTTTGATTCAAGACGGTAGAATTCAATTTCAATAAGGAGCCATTATCCCACCACAAGCTTGGACTTACAATAATGTATTGCTGGAAAAGTTGGGGTCTTTTCAAAAGAATTTCTGTTGCCAATAATCCACCGAGTGACTGACCTATAAGGGTGCTTTCTTTCGTTGTTTTGTATTCTTTTTCAAGGTAAGGTTGAAGCTCTTTCTCAATAAAATCCATGAATTTGGCAGAGTGACCACTGGTCGAAAACCTTTCTTTGTCTTTTTGTAAAGTTGTTGGAAAGGTGAAATCACGCTCTCGATCAATATTGGCGATGCCCACAACTATCGATTTTTTTACGCTTGCAATCCACTCAAAACTGTAGAATTGAACCAAACCGGCTATGTGAATAAAGTCTTCATCGGCTGAACCATCCAATAGGTAAATGACGGGATAGCGCAGACTATCTTTTGGGTTATAACCTTGGGGAAGGTATATGTTCAACGTGCGTTTTTCATGAAGAATTTCAGATTGAAATTCATCGATAACCCCTATAGAAAAAGGTTTTTTACCTTGAGCCCAAGAGCTTGCTTGTGTCAAAAGGATGGTGAAAAGGATTAAAAATTTCATACTTCTTAAAAGCATCAGCTATTATTTTGGGTGCATTCGTACCTGTACCAAATGGGCGAATTTCTCATTCAAAGAAATCTTATCGGTGACCACTTCTTCATAACCAGCCTTGGAGACGATAACTTCATATGGATCTGAAAAAACAGTTGTCACCCAAAGGCTTTCCGTCATGTCTTCTGCAGCCGAAACGATTTTGCTCTTGTAATAAACGCGTACAGTTGCACCTTTTAATGGATTTCCCTTTCGATCGAACACTTCCACGATGAGATTGCCATTGAATTGGTTTTTATCGGTAGCTAGTTGGGTAATCGTGAAGTCTTTATCGCCTTGAATACCATGGTTGGAGGAGGAAGTAGAATTTTGGTAAACATGATTTTCATCACAGTTTAAATAAAAATCGTCGAAACCTATGTTGGAAATCGTCAGGTTGTTTTCAACCTTGGCAAAATCTGTCAGTGAGAATCGAAACCATCTTTTGGAAGGTATATCAATGCATACAATGGTTTTTTGATCGTCATTAATACTTATGCTATCGATTACGTAAACTTGATAGAAGGGGTAACGAGGAGGCAGACTATCCAACACCTGATCAATCGTGAAATGATAAAAATTTTCTTCTTGGTGATGGTAATAAAATGGTTTAAAACCAAATTCATCCGGTGAATCGAGTGCACGTTCAAAACCTGTTCTTGTATTTGGTGTAAAAGGGTAAGCTTGTATCAGCCAGGGTGCGTTTAAGGGGCCTTGTTCCGATTTCATTTGCAGACGAGCCAACTTCCATCCCAAATCATCCTCTATTTGCTGAGGCGATTGCACACAAGCGAAAAGCGTCAAAATCAACAAGATACTAGCAGTTAGAAGTGTTTTCATCGAATGTTCGTGTTTTCAACCAATTCGGCAATAATTGCGTCCAATCCTTTATTGATGCCTGTGTAATAATTCTGGGATTTGAATTCAGGAAGCATTTGGCTGTCAATGATTTCTCTCGTTTCTTTATTGCTCAACCGTTGCATAACGCCATCGCCATTTTGGATGTACACCTCTCTACACGAGGGACAAACCGCTATGAGAATGCCGTTGTTTTTGCCTTTTTCACCCACACCCCAAAAGTTGGCCAAATCGAGCGAGTAGCTTTCTAAATTTTGATACGACTGAATGTCTTTGAGTGTAACAATGGCTATTTGGTCTCCAAAACGTTTCTTGTGTTGGACAATTTTAGCAGCTAAAGTCTTCTCCTCTTTTTTGTTTAAAATACCATCAAAATCGTTCACCCAACCTCTGTATTCAGGAAACTGAGTATCTGGCGTGCTTGCCGTCAGACCCTTTGAATTCACCCCGTAAGCAGAACTCAACACCAAAATGGCGAGAATCAAAGAGAAACGAAGGTTGAAGATGAAGTTCAATTAGTTACAAAAAAAAGTTTAGTTCCGAAGTTAATTGATTATGAGCAATGGCCCACTTTTTTCCAATCTTTCTCCATTGCACAATTTGGCTTTCAACATCCAATAATACGTTCCACCATCTTCATTCGCACAGTCGAACAGGATGTCTGGATCTTCGCTGTGAAAGATTTCATTTCCCCAACGGGTGAGAATACTGAACTCATATTTTTTAAATACACAATCGGTTTCAACCACCAATCGGGTGCATCCTTCTGTTTCACAGTTGATTGTCATTTGGTTCGGAACAAATACCGAACAACTATCTGGACAATCCTGGGCAAAGAGACCAGAAGAAAAAAGTAGACAAAGCAAGCTGAGCTTTATGGACATGGGGAATTTGTTTTTCATAGGTCAAAAGGTACAAATCAAGATGGTAAAAGTTCAATATTCTACATCGCATGCACCAACATTCCCGCACTCATCAGTATCATCAATCCATCTTCAATGATCGTCACGGTACTCATGGGCAGGTTGAAGACATCACCCAAGCAAGCACATTGAATGGCTTTTTTATCGAGCACGGTTTTCAGCACACCAATGATGCTTATGGTCATAACAACGAAGGTTACGGAGTTGGTAAGGAGTGGGTTAAGGTTGAGCAAGAAAGCAATACCCAAAGCCAACTCGGTAAATGCGTAGAGGTATCCCCAATTCGGCAGTTTGCGAGCTATGATATCGTACATCGCATAACTTTCCTTGAAGCCCTTTAAATTGAGCATTTTAAAGAAGGAAAAGGTCAAGAAAAAACCGGCCATAAAATGGCGCATCCAACGCAAATAGTCCAATTCTCCATTGCTGTATTCAATCAAACTGGAACCCAAAAAGATGTAAACAAAAATGAGTAGAACTGGTTTGTATGTTTCCAACCAGGACTTGGTTTGTTCCATGGCTTCGTGATGTTCCGGAGCCTTAATCGTGTACTTGGCTTCCAATGCATTTTGAAGAGTGGAAAGCGCAACGTGTTTATCCATGCTTATTACTGCAGTTCCCTTGTCTTTTGAAACCTCAACTGAGGTAATATGATCCACTTGAAGAAGGGCACTTTTTACTTTCGCCTCGCAACTTCCGCAAGTCATTCCTGTAATATGATAGCTATGTGTCATGTCTTATAATGTATTGATTTATAAGACAAAGTTCAAGGTTTACTATGGAGTTTACCTTACACTATTTTGGAAGAAAGATGTAAGATTTAGATTTCATCCAATGAAAGTCGCTTCGAAGTTTTGATCTTCTTGAAATGACTAGGAGTAAGGCCCGTGATCTTTTTGAATTGATTACTCAAATAAGCGGCACTGGAATAATTCAGTTGAAAGGCAATTTCACTCAAGGTAAGGTCGTCGTAGACCAATAGTTCTTTGACTTTTTCAATTCGTTGCCCGATGTAATATTTTTCTATGGTTTGACCTTCGACCTCTGAAAACAGATTACTCAAACTGCTGTAATCCTGTCCTATTTTACTGGATAAATATTCGGAAAGTGTAACCGTGAGTTGATTTGCACGATTCTGAACCAGGTCGATAATCAAGGTTTTGATTTTCTCGATGAGTTGGGTTTTCTGATCGTCTAGCAGTTCGAAACCAACCTTTTCCAATTCAGCAACGAGCGTTGATTTGTTGTCGGGCAGTTGGTTCTCTACAATTTCAACTTCTCCCAAATCCACATGAATCGGGTGGAGACCTTGTTTTTCGAGGATTTCCTTTACCACCAACTTGCAGCGGTTGCAAACCATGTTTTTGATGTAGAGATTCATTTACCCTTTAAAAAAAGTCCTTGATTCCCGTTAAAATGCTTTGTGCCGCATAAGAAGCCAAAATAAGCCCCATGACCTTACTGATGACTACAATTCCCGCTTCACCAATTTTCTTTTGGATGGAATTGGATAGGATCAATAAGCCACAGGTAAGGGCTATTACGACCAACAAAACGAGGGTAGTGGTTAGTTGTTGCCAAAAGGAATACAGGTGATTGTCGGTCATTAAAACCACAGCCATAATGGCTCCGGGTGAAGCTATGGAAGGTACTGCCACTGGAAAAATCATGACCTTTTTGTAATCCTTTATCAAGTGTTTTTCCGATTCTGGTTTACCTTCTCCGAAAATCATGGTAAGGGCAAAGAGGAACAAAATAACCCCACCTGAAATTTGGAAGGCCTCCAGAGAAATTTCCATCCCTTCCAAAATAAGCTGTCCGACAACAATGAAAAACAACAAAACCAAGAAAGCCGTTATTGATGCGTTTATGGCAATTTTTCGCTTGTGTTTTTTTTCGAAATTCTTTGTTGCTTCTAGGTACACGGGTATAGACCCCAGAGGATCCACCACTGCAATCATGAGGAAAAGCACATTCAGAATATCCTTCATAGGAAATTATTTTTTGAGTTGAATTCCTTGAGATGTAAACGAAATACCTTGTTGACCATGCGTAGAAATCATCACGGCTTCAATATAGGGTGGGTTGTGTCCTTCTTTGATATGCCAATCGAATAAAAAGTTGGCTCCAGAACCTCCTTCTAAATCCTGTTCGTTGACAACAATTTCGATGGTTTCCATCGGTGCCAGATAAATGGGTGTTTGGATATATTGACGAATGTTTTTGCCAACGGTGTTGAAATAATCTGCTTTCGAAAGATAAACGGTGTCCTCCAATGAAACATTTCGAATACTCACTGTGGTGGTGAGGTCAAATGCCCTTTCGTCGTGCACGTGATAAATGTGTGAGTAAGTCGGAAGGTAGGTTTGCCCCATTTCCAGGCCCGCGATAGTTTTTGGGTCGACTTTCTTGGTGGACCAATCGGCTTGCTTGATGGGATACTTATCCGTTTCTGGAGAGGAGCATGCCATGGTTTGCAGGCCAACCAAAAATACCAGAATCTTCCATGCTATATTGTAGTTTCCGTTCATAACCCTTGTTGTTTGTCCACCACGAGTCATCTTGTTACATAGGTGGGAATTTCGTCTCTCAAAGCTAGGAATAACTTTCGTCAAGGACCCGCTACTTTCGGTTGAAATGGCTGAATTAACGATTTTTTTTAAAATCAATCATAAAGTTTTGAAAGAGGTTGTAAGTTCTTATTGGAATATTTCCTCAATTGAGAATGGGTAATTCAATTGAAATTGTTTGTTTGGTTGAACGGAACATATTTCAACTCTTGAAGCATGTCCAGCAGGTTGAACTCTTAAGACATTGGGATCACATACATCCATTAAATCGTCGATTTTAGCTTGTATATGTTCCAAAGACATTGTGAAGACCGTATCCTTCATAACTTCACCATAACTCCGAATTGTATGTAGGTTAATATTTAAACTGTCTGTACCCGACCTACGAACAATTACATGCGAATCGTTGTGACCAAAACAATGGAGATAAGTTAGGTTGAGTTGTAAATCTTCTTCTTGTAATTCGGAAAGACTCGTTTTCAGTATTCGTAGAAATTGAACTTCAATACAATCTGGATTTTCTTCCTTTTTTTCTTCGACTTGAACCGGTTCGGAACAGGCATGAAGCAACATGTAAAGGATAGCCACCAAACCAATGGTGGAAAGTTTCAACTGCGAAATAAAAGGAGCCCACGTTTTCATTAATCGTTACGCTTCACAGGTTTCTTTTAAAGCTTCGAGAGCTTTGGGATAGGTCTTGTCCATGTGACTAACAAAGTCTTCAGCGG
>JAOASF010000203.1 GCA_025210175.1 Crocinitomicaceae bacterium
ACAAAAAGAAAAGGAGCATCTAGGTGCTCCTTTTTTTGCTCATATAGATCTGAGAAAAGTTGGTATGATTAGTGATCTACAAAGTCTTTTTCCTCTTTTTATTTCTTCTCCAGCAAGCAGCATACAGTTGAAAACTTTCCCTAATTTTAATCCTACACCCTCTATTCAAACGAATTAACCGTTTATACTCGCTTACTGGTTGGATAGACGAGTGAAGGTATAACTAATCTTATTCAAACGAATGATTCTGGATTGCTATAAACTATTGAAACAAATTGAGCGTAGACCAGCTATGTACGTTGGTCAGAATACCCTCAGAGCAATTTTCATTTATACTTCTGGATATTATCACGCACTTATAGATAAGGGGTTTGTCACCGCAGCGCATACCGACGATCCATTCTTCGATTGGATAGCTGACAAACTAGGATACTATGAATCCACTGCAGGATGGGTTAATATGATTGTTGCAGAGTCGATGGGATTTGATTCAAAAAACATTAATTGGGAAGAAGTATTTGAAACCCCAACCACCAATGAACAACACTCTATTTCAATAAATAGATTCTACGAGCTAATGGAAGAATATAAAAAAGAAAATTAAATCTAAACTGTCACGATTCTCAGAATAGCCAAACTATTACATTTAAGGAAATTTAAAATGAACAAAACATTATTACTCATGGGAATTCTATCATTTTTTGGCTTTAAGAATTCGTCTGCCCCAAAAAACCCGTCGTTTGAAGAGCAACTTGAAATTTTTATGGAGTTGGGGTTTGAGTTGAATGCAGGAGTGACTCCATCCGATCTGGAGCGTTGGGATAAGCAAGATTTTCTCGACAACCCTTTTTCTTTGATGTACCTAACGCTCGGACAATCAATGGAACGTGAACATTGGACGCCGCTGACGAATAGATGCTGGGATTTTGACACTGAGGCGATTGAAGATCACGGTTCCTATACGGATATTATTAAAAATTTGGAGCGAATTACCAGAGGTCGTTTGAAGTTTGAAAACGTGAAAGACTACGTGGATATTGAGGAGGAAAAGGCTTGGGTTTCTTTTACCTATGATGGGAAGGACTATAAATGGAAACTTGAAGTAGACAATGATTGGGTAGACACCCAGTTGTTTTCTAATATCGTAAATCTTACGGAAAACAACCATTCCAAAGGCCGGTTTACTTATTTCGATACAGGTGGACAAAACGCAGTTATCGGCTTTGAAACACCAGAAAGTTTAAAACAAATTCAAAAGAAAACAGGGCTAAAAATCAGCTGGTTGAATTAGTCAAGAGGTTCCTCACGTTGGATTTGAGATTATGCTTGTTACCATCCCTTAAAAATAGTTATACAAAAAAGGGGCTCAATCACTTGAGCCCCTTTATCTATATCGAAAAAATGATTTCTATTCTACCGTAACCGACTTCGCCAAGTTACGCGGTTGATCTACATTACACCCTCTCATTACAGCAATATGGTAAGACAATAACTGGAATGGAATGGTTGCCAACAAAGGAACCAAATGCTCATCGGTAGCTGGAATTTCGATGACGCTATCCGCCATTTCGCGAACTTGCGTATCTCCTTCCGTAACCACAGCAATGATTTTTCCTTTACGTGCTTTTACTTCTTGTATGTTGGACACAACCTTTTCGTATGATGGTCCTTCAGTTGCCACCACAAATACCGGCATTTCGTCGTCGATCAAAGCGATAGGACCGTGTTTCATTTCGGCAGCTGGATATCCTTCTGCGTGGATGTATGAAATCTCTTTCAACTTCAAGGCACCTTCTAAGGCCACCGGGAAAGAAGAACCTCTTCCAAGGTAAAGCGCATTGCTAGCGTCTTTGTATTGAGCCGAGATTTTCTCAATCAAATCGTTTGTTTTCAAAACCTCTGACACCTTCGCTGGAATAGCTTCCAACTCTGCCAACATGGTTCTAAATTTAGATTCAGAAATCGTTCCTTTTTTCTTGGCGATAGACAAAGCCATCAAAGTCAAAACAGTTACCTGAGCCGTAAACGCCTTTGTAGAAGCAACTCCGATCTCTGGTCCTGCGTGTGTGTAAGAACCTGCATGCGTGATACGCGAAATAGAAGAACCTACCACATTACAAATTCCAAGGATAATGGCTCCTTTAGATTTTGCCAACTCCAAAGCAGCCAAGGTATCAGCAGTCTCTCCTGATTGAGAAACGGCAATTACAATGTCTCCTTCTTCGATGATTGGATTTCTGTAACGGAACTCAGAAGCGTACTCCACCTCCACGTTGATTCTCGCCAAGTCTTCAAACAAGTATTCTCCTACCAAGCAGGCATGCCAAGAAGTACCACAAGCCACCATTACAATTCGTTTTGCCTTGGTAAACTTCTTTTCAAATTCCTTGATACCACCTAGCTCCACCCAACCTTCAACTGAGTTCAAGCGACCTCTAAAACAGTCGTTGATTGATCGTGGTTGCTCGTGAATTTCTTTCAACATGAAATGCTCATATCCACCTTTTTCCAAGGCTTCCAATTGCATTTCCAACTCTTGAACATAAGGTGTTTTTTCCTCATCTTGAAGACTGTAGATTTTCAAGCCTTTTTCCAAGTTGACTACGGCAATTTCTTCATCGTCGAGGTACACCACTTTATTGGTATACTCAATAATTGGCGTAGCATCGGAGGCCAAGTAAAAATCGTTCTCTCTACCGATACCTACAACCAAAGGTGAAGATTTGCGGGCAGCCACCAAGGTATTGGGATCATCCTTTGAGATCACACAAATGGCATAAGCACCCGTAACGTTCATCAAAGCCATTCGCACGGCTTCCGACAATTTAACGCCTTCGCTTTTTTGGATGTCTTCAATCAAGTGAACCAATACTTCCGTATCCGTATCGCTCTTAAAGACATAACCGCGTTTTTTCAACTCCTCTTTCAATACATCATAGTTCTCGATGATTCCATTGTGGATAATCGCGATTGATTCGTTGCCCGAAAAGTGCGGGTGTGCATTTCTATCATTAGGTTCACCATGGGTTGCCCAACGCGTGTGTGCGATTCCCAATGAACCAGAAGTATCTTTGTCTTTTGCAAACTCCACCAAGTTTGCCACTTTTCCTTGCTTTTTGTACAAGTTCAAGTTTCCATTATTGAAAAGAGCTACACCGGCACTATCGTAACCTCTGTACTCCAATCTTTCTAGTCCCTTAATAAGTATCGGATAAGCTTCTTTCTTACCCAAGTAGGCTACAATTCCACACATATCTTAAAATTCAGAATAAATGATCGTTAATTTCGGTTTTAGTTTATTGGTCGTATTGGTACCGTTAAATACGATTCGGTTAGCTGAAGTAATGAACTGCTGCGGTCCGACGTATAATTCCATATTCTCAATACCACCCGCTACTACTTGTTGAACAAAGGCGCGTATGTCTACCACAAAGCCCTTTCTAAATTCCGAGTAGGTACCCAAATTTAAGGCAAAAAGTCCATCGCCAAACACATCGGCGGCAATCGTTATCAAACTCCCGATTTCGTAGACTTGTCCCGTTTGGTATTCCACCGGCAAAAACAACTCTGCCTTGTGGATAATGGTACTCTTTGGAAGATTGGTAATGGTCGGCAATTCAATCACCCCTCTCAAGCCCAACGCTTGCGCATAAAAGGTAGATTGACCCATGGAAGGGTTGTCGATTACGTTTTGCACCTTGGGCGAGCGAATAAACTCACATCGCGTATAGCGCTGAGCGGCACTGTTCACCCGAATAAAATATTTCTTCTTGATTGGATCGCCACCGCTTTGGTTGACGTGGTAAAAGATCGTTAAGCGCGATGCATCATCCGTTAGGTTGAAGTAACCGATTCCTCCATTGCCTACAAGTGGATTGGCTCCGTTGGTTTTGATACATAGTCCTTTGAAGTACTGCAAGAAAGCTTCATTGGAAGCAAACTCACCGGTCCCAGCATTGGCTGTATTGATAAATTCGCGCGCCAGGGCTGTGTCCAAATGCAATCTCAATTGTGGGATGGACAAAACGGTATCGACCATTACATCCTTTTCCCATTCCATTTTTTGGGTACCCGTTCCTGGCATAATGAGGTTGGTCGATTCTATTGGGAAATCGGTATCCACCAAGTATTTTACATCCGAGGAAGAAGAAAGGGTATCGGCCAATTTATAAACCTCAAAAGTTTGGGCATCTGTTTTTCCAGTAAAGCCGGTGTAGGCCATCGATAAAACAAATGAATCGATAACGATACTTGAACTTGCCTCAAAAACTGGGTTGGAAGCCGTCAAACGAAACTGCGTGTAAATACTCGCCTTCGCAATTCCAAACTCTGGATCGTTGTAAGCTCCTAGTATGGAAATGGCTGGGTTTTTTGTAAGAACCGTGTCGTCTAGTTTGGAATAAGTCAATAACTGAAAGGTGTCTATCCCTCCCCCGTCGATGATTTGTTCTTGATCTACGGCAGAAAGCCCTACATCTGATTTCTTCTTTTTACAAGATACGGTTAGTGTAAGCAGTAATAAAAAAGTAGCGGAAAGTGTATACACTCCCCGCCACCAAAACCTTGTATGGTTCATCATGTTATTGTATGATAATCTCTTCTTCAATTATTTTGTCGAAAAATTCTGACATTACTTTGGTTTGATTTTCCTCCGGTACATACTCTTGTTTTGAGCACGTTGCCTCGTCAAAAATCTGTTGCAAAGATGCATCTAAATTTTCACTTGAAACGTTCAAACCGTCTGCATATTTCATCATCACTCGACTAACATTTTCAAAGCTGGTATCTTTCATCTCATTAACCACCTCATCATCAAAGCCATCGAACTTCAATTTATCGGGAAATGAAGCGTCCCAATTTTTGTTAAAGCCTTCGTTATAAACACTATACACAACTTTGGTATCGGCAAAATGTGGATCCTTATTGTAGATTTTCTTAACGTACAAAGACATCATACCAGCCATCCAACCGTGACAGTGAATCACGTCTGGTTGCCAACCCAATTTTTTCACTGTTTCCAAGACTCCACGACAGAAGAACATCGCTCTTTCATCGTTATCAGCATGGAATTCACCCTTGTCATTTACAACGGTATTCTTTCTTTTGAAATACTCTTCGTTGTCGATGAAATAAACTTGCATACGAGCTGCGGCAACGCTGGCAACCTTTATGATCAACGGATGATCCGTATCATTGATTACCAAATTCATACCTGAAAGACGAATTACTTCGTGCAATTGATGTCTTCTTTCGTTGATGCATCCGTATCTAGGTGTGAATACTCGAATCTCTTTTCCACTTTCTTGTATCCCTTGAGGTAGCTTTCTTGCGGTCGTCGCGATTTCAGATTTAGGCAAAAAGGGGGATATCTCCTGCGTCACAAATAGGATTCTTTTTTTCTCCATGAAATTATCAGATTGTCATTTCTGTCACAAAATTAAGAAATAAATGTCGAAAAGTCAATTGAAAAGACCTAGCTTTGTCCGCTTCTTTTGTTAGAAATGCGAAATGAAAGTTTGTAAAACGGTTGATGAGTTAAACAATGCTTTGCACAGCATTAAGTCCGATGGAAAGCAAATTGGCTTTGTGCCAACCATGGGCGCCTTGCACAGCGGACATCTTTCTTTGGTGGAGCAATCCAACCGCGAAAACGACTTTACGGTAGTTAGCATCTTTGTAAACCCCACGCAGTTCAACAACCAAACCGATCTCGAAAAATACCCCCGCACCCTCGATCAGGATCAGTCTATGTTGGCACAAGTAGACACCGCCATCTTGTTTGCACCGGATGTGTCGGAAGTTTACCCTCCCCATTACCAACCCTCAAACATTCCACTTGGCTGGCTTGGAGAGACGATGGAAGGCCGTTACAGACCCGGACATTTTGAAGGAGTGATGGCTGTGGTGGAGCGGTTTTTTAGACTGGTAGAACCTCATCGTGCCTATTTTGGGAGAAAGGACTTTCAACAAGTAGCGGTCATTCAACACATGACCCGAACCCTCGGACTTCCGATCCAAATTGTGGTTTGTCCAACAGCTCGAAGCAAGGAAGGTTTGGCTTTGTCGAGCAGAAACATGTTGCTCAGCGACGCTCAGAAGCAAGAAGCTTTGGTTTTGTTCGAAGCTATGAATGCTGTCAAGGAAAATCTTTCGGCCCTCACTCCTAACCAAGGGAAAAAAGCCATTGAGGAAAGAATTCAAAATTCACCCTTAGAAATGGAGTACGTAGAAATTGTGCACCCGACTACCTTGGAGAATTTAACCGACCAATGGACCGACGGAGCCACCGCTTGTGTAGTAGCTTACGCTGGCAAGGTGCGATTGATTGACAATCTTCAACTTTGCTAAAGCACTCCCGCCATACTTCATTTCTTTTTTACATTACCTTTGCACCAAAATTTGAAGCATGTTAATTCAAGTCGTTAAGTCTAAAATTCACCGCGTTAAAGTAACCCAAGCAGAATTAAACTATGTAGGTAGTGTCACCATCGATCGCAACTTGATGGATGCGGCCAATTTGATGGAGGGTGAACGCGTACAAATCGTGAACATCAACAACGGAGAACGCTTGGAGACTTACGTCATTGCAGGGGACAGAAATTCGGGAACTATTTGCTTGAATGGTCCTGCTGCCCGAAAAGTGCAACAAGGCGATTTATTGATTATTATTGGCTACGGATTCTTGACGATGGAGGAAGCTAAATCTTTCAAACCGTCGTTAGTCTTCCCAGACGAAAACACGAATTTGATTCCATAAGATGAAAAAAAAGCTTGGCTTTCTACTCAAAACCTTTTTACCTCTAGCCCTAGGTTTCTATCTCATTTGGTACTTCTTCTCAAGCATGAGCGAGGAGTCCATCGAACAATTTAAAACAGCCTTCACAGAAGCGAACTACCTGTACTTGGGTATTTCCTTAATCTTTGGTTTCATCGCCATTGTGTCTCGAGCTGTTCGTTGGGGATACGTTTTGGAACCACTCGGACACGACACTCCGTTTTGGCACAGATACCACGCTTTGATGATTGGGTACTTGATCAACTTAACCATTCCGAGAGCAGGTGAAGCTTCACGTGCAGCCATGCTCTATCGTTCGGATAAAGTACCTTTTGCAAAATCCTTTGGAACCATCGTAGCCGAAAGAGCAGTGGATTTGATCATGCTGGCTTCTATCGGACTTCTGACCATGTATGTTGGAGCAGGAGATTTCGATGCAATTTGGTCAGAGATGCTGGAGAAATTTGGCGCGAAACCCAGTGGCGAAGGTGGACTACCGTGGAAGTGGATTTTCCTTTCGGTTATTGCTTTGATAGGAATCATTTTCTTCCTCAAATTCCGCAACAACCCTGAGTTTAAAAAGAAAATTACCGAATTCGTCAAAGGATTGGTTCACGGTGTTTTGTCCATTTTCAAGTCGAAGAAACCTGTATTATACGTAGTTCACACCATCGTTATTTGGGTGTGTTACATCTTGATGTTTGCCGTTTGTTTCGACGCATTGGACACCACAAGTGATTTTCCTTTTAAAGGAGTCATGATTGGTTTTGTGGCAGGAAGTATCGGTATCACCTTTACCAACGGAGGGATTGGAACTTACCCGCTTTTGGTAGGATTGGTGATTGCCTTTTATTTGAAAGGGGAACATGCTGACCAAGCAGTAGGAATTGGAAATGCCATGGGAATGTTAATCTGGGTTTCTCAAACCTTCATGATGATTCTTCTTGGACTATTATCTTTATTCCTTTTACCCAAAAATTACTCCAGCAAAGATGACCCGACTGCAGAAAATACAGCAGAAGCTGAAATCGCTTGAGGAAGCGAA
Source organism: Crocinitomicaceae bacterium (assembly GCA_025210175.1). GTDB lineage: Bacteria > Bacteroidota > Bacteroidia > Flavobacteriales_D > Crocinitomicaceae > UBA2040. Next base: position 7,821 of record JAOASF010000203.1, read on the forward strand.
AGCTTGGAGAGATGAAATAAAAGATCAAAAGGTCGTTTTCACCAATGGCTGTTTTGACATTCTCCATTTGGGGCATGTTACTTATTTGGCTAAAGCAGCCGAATTGGGCGACAAACTAATCGTAGCGCTTAATACAGACCGTTCCGTTAAAGCACAAGGCAAAGGAGATGAACGTCCGATAAACCCTGAAACGGCGCGCTTGATGGTATTGGCATCCCTAGAATTTATCGATGCAGTTATCCTATTCGACAACAACACTCCTCTAAAAGAAATCGAATTTCTCCAACCCGATATTTTGGTGAAGGGAGCGGACTACGACCCTAATGAAACAGACCCATCGTCTAAAAAATATATTGTGGGTCGCGAGAGTGTAATCCAACACGGCGGAGAGGTTAAAACAATTGACTTGGTGGATGGATTTTCGACGACCTCAATTTTGAAGAAGGCATCCAAATAAGAACCTGTTAAGGTCTTTGAAAGACTAAAACGCTACATGAAATGGTCTACGTATCAAGGTTTTACATCTTAGTTTTTGCAACTTTTATCCTCACCTCCTGCAGTAATTTTCATCAATATGCCGGAAAGAACAAAGTAGGTTCAAAAGATGGCTATACACAAGTCTCGAACAAAAAAGCTCATTTCAATTCAAGCACTTTTGGGGATTTTAAATTCGCTAAAAATAACCGACAGTTCAAGAAATTAACGAACGACACTCCCCTATTCAGAGACATCGTTGTCTACGCGAAAACCCAAAATCCAGATTACGATTACTACATACTTTTGAATCCTGAAGAGGAAATTTTCATGGAGAAACAATATTTCAAGAAGGATACTATCATTCAAAACAATCGACTAGTCCTGCTCATTTCAAGAAAGGCACCCGAGTCAGACAAAGATTTCATTTTCAATCATCTGACCGAATTAATCGACTAAAAACCAAAGCGATCAACATTCAAATTTGTTTCGTACATTTCTCCTCTCTACCTTGGAGAAATAACCTATGAAATACTGAAAATGATGAAACTACGCCTTATAAAAACATCAGCCTTAATACTTATCACTCTGTTCGTTGCGGCATGTACCGTTCAAAAAAGAATACATCGACCAGGCTACACCATTACTTGGAAAAAGTTACAAGACTCGAAGTCAGAAAACATTGAAACGAGAAATCAAACGAGTACTTCCAACACAACGCAATCAGAGCCATTTTCAGAGGAATTGACTTCTCATCCTTCATCTCAATCGAATCCAAGAATTGCAATCATGGATGATGCAGTGATTGGTATGGTCGAGTCAACAAGTACGACAACTCTCGAAACACTTGAAATCGAAAATTCAATTGAAAATTCATCCCCTTTCTTTCAACTCCCCTCGGATACCATTCCAAATCAAAGAGCAAAAAGAGTCCGTAAGAAACGAGAAAAAGGAGTTGATTTAGCAACCAGTAGTTTGATTTTGAGCATACTTGGACTCATCGTTTTCCCAATTGCAACACTTTTAACAGGTCCATTGGCTATATCCTTAGGTGCAAAAGCCTTGCGAATTATCAAAGAAAGTCCAGACAAAGAAAAGGGTAGAAAACGAGCAATCGCAGGGATCATAATTGGAGCCTTATCACTCTTCATTATAATCGCCATCATCCTGTTGTATATTTTGGCACTACTTGGACTCTTAGCATGGTTCTTTTAGTGGCTCGAATTTTGTAATGAATTCGGAACTTTTCCGTTAATTCACGAAGAACCTTTTTTATGAAAACAATCCTAATACCAAAACCTATTTGGGTAGTCTTACTCTTCCTTTTTGGATGGAGTACGCAGATTTTCGCTTGTTACAACATGTATTTTGCGGTCGACGAAAAAGGTCACTTACACGACATCGAAGAACTCATTCATCGACCTTTCCTAACACAATTCAATTTAGCCTCCATTCAGGTTGAATTGGAAAAACTGGAATCGGAGATTCAAACGACTAAAAACTACCGTAAGCTTTCTGATTACGCCATTCTATTGGCAAAGGGGGGCAAGGTAAAAGAAGCATTATTCGTCTTGGAAGCCCTGTACGATGTCCACCCGAACGAGTATCAAATCGTCGCGAATCTGGGTACCACCTATGAACTCGACGGACAAAATGCAAAGGCTCTCGCCATGATTAAAAGAGGCATGCAAATCAACCCGAACTCGCATCAAGGTAGTGAGTGGGTTCATGTTCGGATCTTGGAAACAAAAATCGCATTGGAAAAGGATCCAAGCTATCTCGCTAAAAACTCGGTACTGGGACTAACTGATGTCGAAAAAAACCAAGATTCAACGCGTCAACACATTTTCTATCAACTAAAGGAACGCTTTCCTTTTTGCAAAGGTCCCGATGCTATCATGGCCGATATTTTCTTGGATTTTGGTGACTGTACTGCCAAGACTTTTTCAATCGAATACGCGAAAGCTTTCTACGAAATAGCAGGGAGTTACTACGGAGCTGATCCTGAAAAAGTATCGCAAAAGAAATCAGAAATGTTGCGCTTGCGACAAACATTCCGAGGAGTAGAACCCGAGCGCGGGGAGATCATGTATACGAACATCAAAGTTACGGGCATCACGGCGAAATCTCTTATGGACAATTCTTTTGAAGGGAGGCACAAGTTCAATTACGAAGTGAGTATAAATTCTCTAGAAATGCTCATGCGAATCCAAGGAATTTCACCCCATGTTGAAGAGTCTGTGCCACCTTCTGGATCTCAAGAGAAAGCACGCGAACAAAAGGAAGAAAAAAGTAACTTAGGATTGATCTTTTGGATTATTGGCGGTATCGCTTTTATGGTCGCGCTCGTCGTTTTACTGGAAAAACAAAACAAGAAATAAAATGGGTGGTGGAGGTTTCATGGATCATGCAAAAATCACGAACAACGATCACCGGAGCAAGATGAAGGGTCGACGTGAAAAGCATGAAAAATACAACCCAACCGAAAGCATCTTAAAGAAAAATCCGACTCATCTATCCAAAGAATTCAAGAACCGAAACCCGGAAACCTTTATTCGCCTTTTCCGAAAACGTGCGTTAAAAAGAAAACAGTTCGAAATCAAAGCCTGGATTGTGGCCATTTTGATCACCGCCATTTTGTGCCTCTACCTGTTCAATCGCTTTTTTCTGTTTCTGGAGATGGCGGAGGGGTAGGATTTGGAAGGAACATGGGCGGCTCAGGTGTTTCCACAACCATTGCGATTTTGTACTTCTTCAAATTCGGAAAATCAACCACTTGGATTGGGGAAGTCGTTTTAATCGCATTTAACTTTAACGCACTTTTCAAAGCACGACACTCAAAAAACAACTCCAAATACTCTTTCCCAAAATACAGCTTTGCATCATCATTGCGCAAACGAAAATAACCGAGCAACACACTGTCCTGAATACTTTTTGAAGCTGTAACTTTTGGATTGTATTGCAAGTGTATTGCAGTTTGAAAATGTGGTTGCAAGAGCTCGCTTTTCTTTATTACATTCAGAACTATCAACTTAGTCTCCCATTCTTTCAGCTGACTTTCTTTAAATGACAAAATATCCGCTTTAAGGCGTGCCTTTTTTATTGACTCAATTTCCTCTTTGATCTGCTCGATTTGCGCTTTAATAAACTCACGATTGATTCGTGTATACATTGGAAAATTATTGGTTGGGTCATTTTCCTTCTTATTCGCTTTGTAGTATTCGTAAACAGTTTCTGAAATATTGGCCCCTATTTCCCCTCGAATCATCACTTGATTCAAATCATTTACTCGGACCAATAAAACATTTCTCATCTCAATTGGGATACAGCCGAGAGAGCCTAATCTGGTGGTATCCTCATTTACCATAATATGACGATCAAATATCTCCGCCCTCATACTATCCAACAATTCGGCTTTCAAGTTGGACAGTTCCTTTTCCGACAAATCAGCAAAAGTCTTGGGTTGAGGTTCATGGTTGCACGAAAACAAAGCGAATAGAAGCAAGAAGCAGAGTAATTTCATGGCTTGATTTGAGCAAAAATTATGCCTTTAATTGTCCTAAAAAGTCAACTCTCTGGATATTCGAGGGTTCTATGCGTGAAATTTTTCTTGCACGCAAAGGCGCGAAGATTACGCGAAGTTCGCCAAGGATGCACTTGTAACGAAAACAGTATCACTCCCAAAACAATCACTCTGAACTCTGAACCCTGAACTAATCATTCGTCATTCATAATTCCTAATTCTGCATTAAAAACTCTCAATGACCTCTGCGGTTCTTTGCCTCTTTGCGTGAACATTCAAGATTGGAAGATTGAAAATTGCAAATTAGAAGATTAAATGAACATTGCTTTTGTAGAGAAACTCTTTCAATGGTAAATTCTGCCTCCTTATGATTAAGAACTGTTTTACTTCAAACCAACCTCTCGGCGAACTCTGCGGTTTTTCGTCTCTTTGTGTGGGAAAATATATATTGAATCTGCTAATCTTTCAATTTGCAATCTGTAAATCCAAAACTTGAGAACATTTACCTCCCTCTTAATCTCCCTGTCTGACGCCAGGCAGACCTCCAAAGGGAGAAACTAGTTTTATGAACTTTCAATTATTAGTATTCCTGCTTAATATTTTTGGGATTGCAAACTGTTAAATTACAATCTGAAAATCTGCAATTTGCAATTTGCAATTCCAAAATATGCCTTTATTTGTTTTCAAAAGTCAACATTATGGATGTTCAAAAAATAGTTTTATACCTCGCTCTGGCATTGATTCTTGTGAATTTGGTGCTGATGGATTACAGTGACCTTTCGTGGGGAAACAACAAGGGGCATTACATTGGCATCCTAGCTATGGCCTTTGTGGCTTTTGCTCGTTTCTATGATTTGCAAAAAGAAAAGAAGGGAAATCAATAAGATCAAGCTTTTGTGCACAACACCCGATGATTTGTGTTCATTTGTCTGGGGTCATTTTCGGAACTTGCGGTAAATTCGGAAAGTCATGAAAAAAGTCATATTGATTACAGGAGCCTCATCTGGAATGGGAAAATCCGCAGCACACTTCCTCCATGCTCAAGGCCACAAGGTTTATGGAGCCGCTCGTCGCACCAATGAAATGCAAGATCTCGCCGAAAAAGGAATGGGGATTCTTTCCTTGGATTTGATGGATGACGAAAGCATACTGAATTGTGTCAGTGAAATCCTGAGCAAAGAAGGTAGAATTGACGTGGTCATCAACAACGCCGGGTACGGTTCGTATGGATCGGTTGAGGACGTTAGCATTGAAGAGGCCAAGCGTCAATTTGAAGTGAACATTTTTGGCTTAGCTCGTTTAACTCAATTGGTCTTGCCAAGCATGCGCGACAAGAAAACGGGTCGTTTTGTAAATATCAGTTCGATGGGTGGAAAGATCTACACGCCCATGGGTGCTTGGTATCACGCCACAAAACATGCCCTTGAAGGTTGGAGCGACTGTTTGCGCTTGGAGTTGAAACCCTTTGGAATAGACGTGGTAATCGTGGAACCGGGAGGAATTAAAACGGAATGGGGGCCAATCGCGGCCGACAATCTGCGCAAGACTTCCAGCAAAGGTGCCTATGCCCTTTTTGCGAATAGCATTGCCGACAACATGCAGAAATTATACAAAGGAAATACCCTTACGGACGTGGATGTATTGGGAAAAACCATCGCGAAAGCTGCCACTGTAAACAATCCCAAAACCCGTTACGCCAAAGGGTACGGTGCAAAGCCTGCCATGTGGGTACGCAAATGGTTCGGAGATCGTGTTTTTGACAAAGTGATTATGTCACAATTGAAGTAAAACCAATCATGAATTGGGGAAACTGAATAAATTTCACGAATTAAACATCTGTTTAACAGCAAGATAACCCTCATCCATCACAACACACAATCGACCATTCGGTAATTAATAGAAAACATACCTTTTTTATTAAGCTGTTTATACCCCCTAAACTTTCGGACGAAAACCAAGCTTTCGCAACAATTTGAGGTGAGAAACCACCCCACCAAAATAGCTTGTTTGGTTCGGAATAATTCCTTCTTCCATCAAGGTTCGGTACAGAATTTTATTCAATTTTGGGTAGTGCAAGTGATGAATATGAGGAAACAAATGATGGGCAATGTGATTGTTAAAGCCTCCAAGTACAAAATTGGCCACTTCACTGAAAGGATGCATATCGTTGGAGCTACGGATTTGATTCATCAACCATGAAGTTTGTATAATCCCTTTTTCATCTGTGCATGGATAATGCGTTTCAAGAACATGGTGGGTCATAAAAAAGGTGAACAACAAAAAAACAGATTGAACAAAGTGCATGAGTAGAAAACCGAGTAATACTATAGCTATCGATTGTTCGGCAAAAAGCAAGGGCACAACAAGGAGATAACCAACATAAACGATTTTTTGGAGCAGGAAGGACATGAAATATTTCCAATCAGCCTCACCTTTATGGCGCTTATTGATCAGCATCAGAACATCCTTCACAAAAATCCAATAAAAGGAATAAAGCGAGTAGGCAAAACAGGCGTATACAAATTGATAGCGATGGTACCAGCGATAGGTCATATCTGGAGTTACCCGTATGATACCCGTTATTTGTAGATCTGTGTCATACTCCATCACATTGGGTGCAAAATGATGTGAGTTGACGTGTCGCTCCCTCCATGCCTCAGCATGCGCCCCTACTAAAGTGTAAATAGCAATAAATCCAAGGTTGTTCCATTTACTTTTCTTGAAAACGGTATTGTGCGAAAAATCGTGGGCAAAATTGAATGCAAAAAGCAACATAACCCATCCAAAAAGCACATAACAAAGCAAGAATAAATAACTAGGCATGGACCAAAACAGGATGGCGTAAAGACTCGCACTCAATCCGAGATAGAATAGAAATTTGACCCATAATCTAAAGCGAAACGAGAATCCCTTGACATCCAATTCTAATTGAATTCTTTGTTGAATCAAGGAGAATAAATTATTGTCCTCCTCAATCTGTAAATGCCTAGCCTTCATACGTACGCACTTGATAATGTTGAGACTTTCCCATAATCACCAACTGTCTGAAATGAGATTTTAATGCTTCCCAATAACTCATTTCCATATACTTCAGCCCGTGTTTTTTCGATACCTCTCGAAAAATTGGCAGGATTTGACGGTAATGAATATGGCAAACATCTGGCAACAAATGATGCAAGGCATGCGCATTAAAACCTCCGAGAGTCCAATTGCAAAACAAACTGTCGGGGTTGTAATCGATGGAAGTTACCATCTGAAGTTTGGGCCAACTCATACCCAATTTACCGTTTTCGTCGGCTTGTGGGTGAGACACAAAGTCGCTTACGTGAGAAACACCTAGAACGCCTACAAAAATCAAAGAAACCAGAAAGTGATTCAATAAAAAGGTCAATAGCACAAAGCTCCAGCTGAAATCCAAAGCCAAAGCTGGAAGAATCACCATATAGCCAATGTAGAGCAATTTATAAACGACCAATTTCACAATTTCTATGGCTGGAATCGTAACAGAAATCGTTCTACTGGACCTTTTGAAAAGCATCAATGTTTCCCTAAAAAAGAACCAGTTGATGGAGTAAAGCAAATACAGGATTGGTGCATAAAACCACTGAAACCGATGAAACCACTTTCTCTCTTGCGACTCGGTCATTCGGAATAAGGGATTGTTCAACACATCAATATCACTGCCTTCTACATTCGTATACAAATGATGCGACTCAGTATGATTTTTACCCCAGACATACGCATTATTACCCTGTAGATTGAAACTAATTTGAAAGAGTATTCGGTTCCAAAACCTACTTTTCACAGCTATTCCATGCGATGCATCGTGGGATACATTGAAAGCAGTAAGCAAAACAGACAACCCCATCAACAAGTAAAAGAGAATAAACTCTCCCCTTGTTTCTGCTCGCAGCATACAGACATAAAACAATACATCTAGTGCAAAATAGAGGTACATTTTGGCCTTGAAGGCCGCATTCCCAGATTTCGATATTCCTTTGTCTTCAAAGTAGGCATCTACTTTCATACGGAGTTCCTTGTAAAAATCGGACCCCTCGTCCTTCGTAAATTTGAGCTTTTTCATAGTTAAGTTATAAATTAGGCTAGCATTGTTTCCTTCTTTTCAGCATGCACTTAAAGTTAATGAGGAAACCTCTCACAAAAATCTATCCAAGAAAACTATTCTATCCTGATTCATCGCGATTTCGATTGTTAAAAATCACATAGCCCATCTAAACTTTAGTTTTACACTTGGGGTAAAGGGCACAGCTATGTTGGAGAATGGCTCAGGGTTCATTCACCCTAATTTTCAATTATGTAAGTCAAAAAAACAGTACTTTTGCCGAACTAACTATTTAAAACATGAAAAAGATCCTAACCTACATTGCGTTAAGCATTTCTTTTATTTCCTTTTCTCAAGAGCAAATTCATTGGATGAAAATTAGCCGAGATATCAACTCCATCAACGGCCCCTTTAATTACGCCTTTCTTCAAGCTTATTCCTTTCAAGACATGCAGCAAGGATTGATGAATACCAATACTGCTTTTCTTGGTTTGTCCAGACATTCCCGCTATGCAATTGGGTTTGGCACGGATTGTCCGATGGTTCAAATTGGGATATACGACAATGCCACTTCTATAGGTATCAATATGTTTGAAAACGACCAAGTAGATTATTATCGACTCGGAACAAATGGAATGAGTAACCTCGGGTCAAAGTACTCTTTTTACGATAGTTTGGGAAGAATTATTCGAGATGAGCGCATCAACAATGGCGATACGGTTTGGACTGAATACCATTACAACAGCTTGAATCAAATCGATACCATCAAACAATTATTGGATGACTGGAACGGATTACCGTTTGTTGTTTTGAGCTATGCGTACAGCAATGGTTTGGAGGTGAAGCGTACAAAAATTGACAACAGCATGGGGTATACCTCGATTGATTCAATGGTCTACGTCAATGGCAAAATCACAGAATTGTGGAACAAACAGAAATCTCATTCCGATCTTTACTTCAGTAATTACACAAGAACGCTTGTGAGCTACAACAATGGGGTCATTGATTTCATCGAGAGTCAGCGACACGACTCCATCCAGAATACCTTTGAGCGCCTTTCCCACTTTGATGTAGTAAATAACGGTATAGATATCAGTCGCATCAACGTTTATCCGGTCAACAACAACACGATCGATTCGAGCGCAATGTCTTATTTCTACAAAGTGTATCAATCCAACGGCCAACTGAACCGCTACGAATTTTACTATACGTCCGACACGGTCAATTATGTCGAAAGCACCCAATTTGACTACTCGCAACCCGGTTTTCTTTCCAAGGTGGACCATATTTTCGATGGATCAGTAGCTGGCGGTGATTACTATCAAAGAAACATAACTGAATTTGGCTACACCTCTATACTTGATCTTGAAGATTTGAAAACCGATCACTTCTCGGTCTACCCAAACCCAGCCCAAGACATTTTGCATATCCAATCGGACGAAACAATTGACTTTTTTGAAGTTTATGATCAAACCGGACGAATGCTTCTTCGGGACGCAGTAACCCAATCCGCATTTGAAATTAATCTTGAATCACTTCCTTCTGGAACATACCTTCTTTTATTACCCTTTTCGGCTGAAAACAAGGTGGTTCGATTCGTCAAGGAGTAAAAAAGGGAAGACATAAAAAAGCCAAGTCTCTACCGATCCGGGTGGAAGCTTGGCCAAATGGCAAGACAGGTTCGCGCAAACCTCATACTGCCTTCAGTGTAGTGGATAGGTCCGTAAAAGACCCATTCGTTCATTTCGAAAGGTTCTTTTATTCGAATATATTCCTACTTACAATTCGAAAAATTTCTTTCTACAACGAAGTTGGCGAAAGCTTTAAAGAGCTGAAAACGAAAGTGACGAAACCCCATTCTTCTGTGACGAAATGATACCAAATGGATGTAATACTTCGATTAGTTCATTTTCCAAACCAAATCAACTCTTCGGTTCAAGAAGTCCAATTCGGTATCGTGAACTCGGTCTCCGCCTTCCTCGCCATGGGTGAGTATGTGAATGCGCGATGCATCTATTCCAAACTGGTTGACCAGGTATGCTCGAACAAATTCAGCTCGTTTTTGGCTCAAATTTTCGTTGTATGTGCTCGTTCCCGATTGATCGGTATAACCGTGCAAATCCAAGTGCAGTTGAGGTTGCGCCTTCATTTGTTCCGCCCAATCTTTCAATTGATGAAAAATGGAAAGATCGACTTGGGCTTGATCGTGTGCAAAGTAAATGTGTAGGGCCTCTTTTTCTTTAAAATAGGACGACACAAAATAGCTTCCTTCCAAGTCCTTCACCTGTTCCGTAAGAGGAGGGTTTACCGTGGCCTGACCCCCGTACTTGAGCGCTAAAAATTGCTTTTCGGCCCTTTCCCAGCGATTCATCAGATAGTTCACCGTGTCCGAAATATCGGCCATTACCGTATCCACTTTTGCAGTAGAAGGTGTACTTTGTTCAGGTTTCAAGCCCAGAATTTTATCGAATTTCTCGACCAATTCCGATTGCTTCTTGTTTTCTTCTCCTCCTTGCGACCAGGCAAATGAAGTGGTAAAAACAAGTAACCCGAGCACACTAGTTCGCTGCCAATTTCTTCTCCAGTTCATTGAGTTTAAATTCTATTTTTTTCAAATAAAGGAACGATTCTTCAGAGGCTTCTGGTGTGGAATTATTGATTTCCGTGTTGTTCATTAATTCACGAATCTCTTTTACCTCTCCTAGGATTTCAGCTCGATTGTCGTCGTCAATCTTCTTGGTTAAAAGTCGCGTCAATCGATGATCTACTTCAATCAAAGTTGGGTTGTAAACCGCTTCTTTTTTGATTTTGTTGAAGTGAACAGTCAACATCAACTCATGACTTCCGCTGGAGATGGTAGCAAACTGACTATCGTTTACGCGATACGAATACGCCAAACCGATATTCTCAACATCAAACCCGACCATGGCGTGGTAAACGTAATTCGATTGAAACCCAACTTTTGCCCAAACTTTGTTCATGAAACGCCCTTCAACAAACCCCGCATAATGTTCACCGATTGTATTCAAACGCTGAAACGCAAAAGCAGGTGTAAGTTGCCACTGAGAGCCCAACTTGAATTTGTACTGGGTATAAGCATGCATATACGCGTTAATATCTCCATCCGACAAAATCATGGATGGCAAGGAGAAACTCACGTCCAAAGCTTTCCATTGAAACAACAACCCAGCTCCAGAAATCAACTGGTTGCGGTTGTAATAATTTTGATTCAAGGTTGGATCCGTCAAATCCAATTGATCAAACCCTTCGATGCGGGATTGATTCAAGGAATTGTTCAAAATCCCGGCATTCACACCAAAGGTAATTCTTGAATAGGCATCAAACTTGGCCGTATACGCATACGCCACGGTGGCTTGTGTTGTTTGAAAAGCACCGCGAGAATCCGTAATCAAGCTAGCTCCCAGACCTTGACTCTTTGAAAATTTAGAAAATCCACCAACTGTGAAAGTCTTGGTTCCATTGGCCAATCCCTTGTTTTGCACCAAGCCACCTGTAAACAATTGAAGGTGATCTGTATTATTGGCGTACGCCGGATTGATGTTGAATAAATTGTTCAATCGAAACGAGTAGAAATCGAAGGATTGAACCTGGGCTTGCAGTTGCATACCGCAAAGCAAACCGAAAATAAGTAAACTAGTCTTCTTCATTTTACCTCGTTTTTAGTTGACGATTGTCACATTTCCTTTGTACTCTTTTCGATCGTTTCTGAACCAATAATAATAGGCCCCACCAGGAAGAGGTTCGCCATTGATGGTGGCATCCCAATCGTTGTTGTAACCTTCTTTTTGATCGAATACGATGGTTCCATTTTGGTCAAAAATGATCAAGTGAAACTCGCTGTAGATATCCACTTCCTCAATCATTAAATAGTCGTTTTTACCATCTTGATTGTTAGAAACGTACCCAGCTATTGGAAGCGGAATATCATTACCTATGATATCTTCGATTGCCAATACAAAGGTTTTTTCAAAACTCAATCCAGCCTCGTCGGTTGTACGCACTCGAAACAAGTAGCGATTCTTGGCGTCGTAATTGGTTTTGGATCGCAAAATCAATTGGTTTCCTTCTATTACAAAGTGGTGATTGTCTTGATCTCCTTCTCCTTCAACCAATTCGTAAATGAAAGAATCGTCTGGATTGTCCTCGTCTACGGTTTGCATCAAGGAGAGGTAAGCATAAGGCAGATTGTCCTCCTCCATTACCAAGGTATCGATGAGAATATTTGTTGGGTTATCGGGAACAGGAACAATGGTGATATAAACCCAAGCGGTATCGCACAAGGGTCCTGTGGTGGTAGAATCACAAATGGAGTACGCCAACGAATCCTTTCCGTATACATTGTCGAAAGGTGTGTACTCGATCACTCCGTTCGCCACAAGAGCTGTTCCGCGAGTGGGCTGCACAAAAATGGTCAAGGACCCTGGGTCGATATCATTTTCCACATCGGTATCGTTGTCCAAAACACTGATGGTAAAACTTACGTCCTCATCGGTACTAGAGGTATCATTCATCGCTACTGGTGGGTCTGGAACAGGAATTACCGTGATGTGAACCCAAGCGGTATCGGACATGGGGCCAGTATTGGTCAAATCAAACACGACATATTCCAAAGAATCCATCCCAAAATAATTGGGATTGGGTTGGTATTGAATCCGCCCGGTAGAATCAACTGTTGCCATACCGTTCGTTACATTCGTCAAAATTTCAATGGAACTGGTGTCTAAATCGTTGTCGTAATCCGTATCGTTGAGGATGGGATAGATATCGAGCAGCTCATCTTCGTTTACGGCAACCGTATCGTTTACCGCCACTGGAGGAAAGGCATTATCGTCTACCACAATCAAGAATGTATCCTGAATGGCACAGCTGTACCCATCGTTCACCTCCACAAAAATTTGATAGGTATCTTGAACGGCGAAGTTCAACACGGTATTCAATTGCAACTGATTCCCAGAAATTAAAAAGTCCTCATTGTCCAACGAATCTCCAATCAATAAAAATTGGAGGGTTTGGAACCAATCGACATCCTGGGCACTGAAGTTTCCGATAAAACCACCTGGCTGTGTACTTTCTTGAACCACGTAGTTTGAAAGTTGTAAGTTATACGGACGGTGATTTGTTGTCACCTCGAAAGGCTGAGCAATGGATCCAACAACTGCGTTACTTTGAAAGACAACGCTATCCAAACTCACTTTTACATCGGTCGTCGTTCCATTGTACAATCGAATTTGTACATCTTCCCCACTCACTTGATTGCTGTAAATGGTCAAGAAAGCCAATTTTCTTCCGTTTCCATTTACGTCTGTATAGGCAACTCCACGGCACTGCCCTCCGACGAAGGCAGCCACCGCATTGTTGTTATTGCTTAATTCTGTACACGAGTCGATGATGTAACCGGTCAAGGTCATCGAGTAATTGTAACTCGGTGGATTAACGGTCCAACCCGCTGGCAACTGACCCCATGCTGTGCATTGAATCAAGAAGCTGACGATAATGATTAATCTACTTAACATGTCCGGTATTATTTAATTTTTACGATTCGTTTTTGTTCTACTGTTCCTGCGTGAGAAACGGTTTTAACCAAGTACACTCCTTGCGCTAAGACCTCATCCCAATCCTTCGTGTCGATTTGAACTTGTCGTGTGTTTTCAACCTCCGTTTGGAAGAGAATTTTACCTGACATTTCCATGATCACTACCGTTCCTGAGAAGTCTTCCTCAAAGCTTACTTCGATTTCTGTGTCGAATGGATTTGGCGTTACCGTTAAGTCACCCATATCATTCGTTTCCATGAAGCGACAAGCTTCCGTTTGTTTTACAGATGCAATTATCGGGTTGCGTTTTGTTCCCAACCATGCGTCTTCTTGGAATTGAAGGTTGCGATCTGTTTCAATCACTTTTCCGTTTTCATTCAAGAAGAATTTCAAATGCAAAGCTTCTGGATTCTCACCATGAATTGTCAGATAGTACGTCCAAGTATTGGCTACTTCATCGTAAACTGGAACGGTGTATCCTTTCATCTGTTGGAAGTCATCGAAGGCACCCAAAAGAACCGTGTTCGATGGATACATATCTGGACAGAAGTTGGACTGTACCGTAACGCTCATGTTTTTCGCGTACACTTCTGGTTCAAATTCGAAGTACGGCTCTGGCATTGGTGCTGCATATTCTGCTGCTCTCAAATAGGCCGCCAACGGGTAATGGAAGTTTCCATTGTAATTCGTCTTCATGACGTAACCCATTCCTGGCTTCATGCTTACCAATGATCCTAGCCATTGTCCTGCGATTGAATCGTAGTAAGCAAACTCGTATTGCGATTTGATCAAATCACCATTGTGTGCATCGTAGTTCCCCAGTGCCACATCCAAAGGCAAGTTTTTCGTCGACATAAATCCAATCCAGTTATATCCTGGAACCAAGTTGATAGCTGCATACGAAGAATCTGGATGGATTCGCTCACCAATGTTGTGAAGTGTATCCATACTGCTCAAGCGCACTTTGTAAGCTCTCACATTTTGGTAGCCGCCATTAGCCGTTAATGATCCAATCCAACCAGCTGTTGCGTCGTATTGATCGTATGTAGCTTGACCTTTTACGAGATCTCCACTTTCGATATTCAGGCCGTCAAACATAGCCGATGAAGAAACTTGATCTTGATCTGCAAGCGGCAATGAAATCCATGTCCATCCTGCGTTCAACGGAATCGCTCTGTCTAAGATTAAAGCTGCTTCGAAAGTCACCGGCGTGGAAGCTGTACCCAACACATCTCCATCAACGAAGTACAAGCTTGGCGAAACCTCTACGTAAACATTACCTGTATTCGCATCATAAACCTGGAAGTGAATTGAATCCCCAAATTCATGATTCGAATATAAATTCAAGTACGTTACGTATCGATCGTAAGCCGGAACATATTGAAGGTTTCCTACTCCCACCAAGGTGTCGTTCATGAAGCCTGCGATTTTCGTTCCTGGATTACCGTTGATAATTCCGTCCAATTTGATTTCACCAACAACGGCCATAGAGTATTGGAAGTTGTTCGGGTTCACTGTCCAAACTGGAGGAACACCGTTTACTTTCACACTCACACGCAAGATTTCTTTGTAGTTGAAATCTGTCGTCAAGGCAATATCCGCGTAGTACTCTCCCACATTCAAGTCAGGCGTAACCGTAAAGTGAATGTTCATTTGCGAGTTAGGAGAAATCGTTCCTGAAGTGATGTCTGCATTCAACCAAGATGGCAATCCTGATAATGTAAATGCTTTTGTTGCACCACCCGTATTCAACATAACCGCATCGAAGGCCAAGGCTGAATCGACTGTAATAGAATGATTCACCAATGGGTTCGACCAGTAAACTTGGTTCTTGTTGAAGTACGAAATCCACGTTTTTGGAGACTCCATTTGGTTACCGTGCAAATCGTATAGGTTTTTAACCGTGATATCGATTGTTTGGTTTTCAATTAATTCTGGAGCCATCGTCGGTGTGATGATAATTTTATCATTGTTCAAAGACCAGTTGAAATTCACAGCCTGAACCGGACGAGGCAATTTCATTACCGGTGTTTGGTTCGTAGTAACCGCATCTCCTTGTGCAACAACTGTAGCGAATGGGAAGGCGGTAACCGTATTGTAAATTGAATCCGTCAATACGTTCACGCCTAATACTTCGGTGTAGCTCTCGAACGGAATATGCAGGTACAAACCAAACTCGTCGCCCTTCATTCGGATGTTTTGATCACGCTTGATTTGTTCGAACTTGCGAGCTGTATTCCAAACGCGAACTTCATCCAATTTACCTGCGAAGAACTTATCTTGATTGTAAGCTCCACCCGAAGATTGGTATCCTCTGGCTCCTACTGTAAATTTCGGTCCTGCAAATCCACCTAGTCCTGTTGACTGAACACTGTTTTGCAAGTTTCCATCTATATAGGCAGAGATATTTGCATTGCGATCAACGATCATTGCAAAGTGGTGCCAGTTTCCATCGAAGTAATTCGAATCCACCGCCAAGAAATCATTTCCATTGTGGTAGGCGTGAATTTTACCCAAAGCATCTTTTCCAATTTCCCATCCTACCAATGAGTCACCTCCTAGTCCATCTCCTTTTCCTGAAGAGAACATCGTTGCTGCTCCTGGTTGAGTAGAATTGAACCAAAACTCGACCGTCATGTCCATGTTTTTCGTCACCGGAATCGTTGCTGCTTCTACTGGTAAGTACGCTGAAGTTCCATTGAATTCACCCGCAAAACCAATTGGTTCAACCATCCAGTATGCACCACTCATAATGGCTGTACGCTGACGAATTTGATCCGTAATTTGAACTCCTTTCGCCTCATCCATTTGCCAGTTGTGAACCAATCCTTGTGACTCCAAGCCCAAACGTTTGTTCATACCTTGGGTCAATTGTCCGGATGTACGCATGACATTCCAAACACGCAATTCATGCATTTGACCGGCAAAATAATCTGTGTTTTGAGGCACTTTTTTACCGAAGTACAATTTACCCGAACCGTTATAATTGGCTGTCAAGTTCACGGAACCCGAATTGATCAAGTTTCCGTTTTGGTACAGGTAACATTCATTGTCATCGAAGTTGTAAACGACTGCATAATGATTCCATGTATGTGGGGCCGTAACTGGGTTGGTAGATGTTACCGTTTGTCCGTTCAAGGTGAAGGACATGTTACCACCTCCAGTGAAGAACAATTGCATGTTCTCGTTTGGATCGATTCCTTGAGAAAGTACCGTTTGGTTGCTTCCGTTAGCCGTAAACTTCGACCAGAATTCTAGTGTGAAGTTTTTCTTTTGAAGCCCCACTCCGCCATTCACCACAGCGTAGTCAGACGTACCGTTAAAACCAACAAATTCAGAGTGACGCAAGTCTGCGTTATTCAAGACTCCACGAACTTGGAAGTTGCTCCAGCTAATGGATCCTAAATCAATCGGCTCGTTGAATTGAATCGAAATATCATCGTTCGGGTCCAAAACTCCATCAGCTGGTGAAGGTGTACCGAATGGATGTGGATTCACACGGTCCATCACCCCTGCAAATACAGGTGAAATTTTCGAGTACAAGTTCCCGTCGACACTCATACAGTATGATTTCGCACGGATCTCATAGTTTCCATCAGGTATCTGACTCACATCCCACGGGTAAGTTGTTACAATATCATTTTGCGGAATAATTGAATCACCCACACCTGGATATTTCAAGAATTTCTCAATTTCCAACCAAGTACCCGAGTTCGAAGGCTTCATTTCGAAACCAAACTTGTTCAAACCAAGATCTAGAGTATCTCCAGTTGATGTTTCATAGGTCGCCGCTCCGTAGTTGTAATTGTAGTCTCCAATTTTTACGAGAAGGTTATTCGCATTTCCGTTATTCAAAATCCAGTTATTGGTTGGATTGACCAAAGCCAATTCCGTACAACTTGGAATGAAGTGAACAGAGATGTATGCAGTATCTGCTATTTCATCGGAACAAGCCGAAGAGAAGATAATCATCAAACTGTCGTAATCCACGAAGATGGGTCCACGCTCCACAGTCAATGTCTTCACTACATTGGCACCTGTTGGGATAGTATACAAAGTATTTGGATTCAATCCGTCAATTTTCACAATCGCACCATTCGGGTTACTCTGACTTGCGATTGTAATACGCATATCGACATCATTATTCACAGTTTCTGGACTTTGATTGGTCAACACCAATTGGAAAGATGCAGCCTGATTCGATGGAATATTGAACTGGTTCGAAGGTGTAATCGAAATGTTCGGAATCTCACGTTGTACAGTCGCTAACTGAATCGTCGCAGTTGGGTTCGCGATGTAGGTATGTGAAGTAATCGGTTTGTTTGGATTTGCCGGATCGTAGTAATGTGGTTGAACGGCATCCTCATACGGACACATGGATCTACCACCACGTGTAACAAAGATGTTACCAGTACCTTCTGATGATTTGTACACATCGATACTGAAAATATCACCAGGGTCACCGTCGGTTAAAGTATATTCAAACGCCGTACTTGCAACCGTTGTGTACCCGTCAGATCCACCAATCGTTTCTGACAAGGAAAGCGTTCTTTCAACTGAAGCACCAACCCCACCAGCTTCTGCACCGATTGCTGTTTTCTGTTCAGCTGACAAAGCAAGCTCCCAATTTTCAACGTAAGTTTCTTCAGAGTTTACTTCGTATGAATTCGTAACAATTGCGCTACCCAAAGTGAAGAAAACAAACAAG
>JAOASF010000204.1 GCA_025210175.1 Crocinitomicaceae bacterium
CTTTGGAAGAGTTGATGCAACCCTTGCGAAAGATGGACCCGTCTGACCCTTGTAAGTATGATTTTGCCCTCTTTGGTGTTGGGGTGAATAAGGAATTGTTCTAGGCGGATTCCATTATTTTTTTTGGCACTTGCACAAAAATGGTCCCCATTCCACTTCCTTTCTGTTAACTTTACCGCGAAATTAATTTTAGTTAGAAAATGAGTATAGCACTTGGTAACCACATCTTGGTGGAGTTTATGAATTGTGATCCGCAAATTATGAATGATGTTGCGGGAATTGAAAGAGATATGGTTGCAGCCGCCCAACATGCCGGTGCTACAGTAATCAACTCAACTTTTCATCACTTCTCTCCATATGGTGTTTCTGGGGTTGTTGTCATTCAGGAGAGCCACTTGGCGATTCATACATGGCCAGAGTACGGATATGCTGCAGTGGACTTGTTCACGTGTGGTGAAATGGATGCATGGATTTCTTTCGACATGTTGAAAGACTGTTTCAAAGCGAAAAGTTATTCAGCATTGGAAATGAAAAGAGGTTCAGTGAATCTTTTGACTAGAAATGATTTTGACATGACTTCTATGCGCCAAAAAGCTCAAGAAGATGGTCAAGCTTGGAAAAATCCTGATTTCTACACGCGCAACGTTTGGTTCACGGATAAAGACGAAGATCAAGCCTTGTCTTTGCGTTTTACAGGAGACGTTCATTACGACGTTCAATCTCCTTTCCAACGCGTTCGCATCTTGGAATCGTACAAATACGGTAAGATGTTGGCTTTGGACGATATGGTGATGACGACCATCAAGGACGAATTCCATTACCACGAAATGATTTCTCACCCAGCCATGTTTACTCTTGGAAACGCGAAAAACGTTTTGGTAATTGGTGGTGGTGACGGAGGTACGGTTCGCGAGATTTTGCGTCACGACTCTGTAGAGAAAGTAACGATGGTAGAAATCGACGGACACGTTATTGAAGCGTGTAAAGAGCATTTGCCAGAAATCGCTGCTGCATTCGACAATCCAAAATTGGAGTTGATAGTAGACGACGGTATTGAATACGTTAAAAATGCGAAGCAAGGATTCTACGATTTGATCATCGTTGATGGTTCAGATCCAGTTGGTCCTGCAGAAGGATTGTTCAGTGTTGAGTTTTACACCAACTGTTACAATGCCTTGAACGAAAACGGAATCTTGGTAGCTCAAGGTGAGTCTCCGAAATTCAATGAGAAAGCATTCTCTGAATTGAACAAAACTTTGCAACAAATCTTTGGGGCTAACAACGCACCCATTTCTTTGTTCTTCGTACCGACTTATCCAACAGGAATGTGGTCATTCCAATACGGTATCAAGGGAGCGAAACATCCGAAGGCAATTAGTAACCAAACTGAAATCGACGCTTTAGTTGATGCAAAAGGTTTGCGTTACTATAACTCAGATGTTCACACAGGAAGTTTTGCTACACCAAATTTCGTAAAGAACTTAGTAAAGTAAGATGACAGCTTTTGATCCGAACGGCATTGCCATTCCCAACGGTAATATTTTTGGATTTCCTGTAGAGGAAAACGATGCTGATTTAGTGATCATACCTGTTCCCTGGGATGCTACAGCGTCGTACGGAAAAGGAACAGCTGATGGTCCAGAGGCTATTCGTCAAGCTTCATTGCAGTTGGATTTCTACCACCCTCGTTTGGACAATGCGCACACTACCAAGGTGTTCATGAGTCCAATTTCGGAGGAATGGAAGGCAATCAATGATGAAATGTCGGTGAAGTGTTTGGAATACATTCAGTTTTTAGAAGACGGGGGCGATATATCGCAAAATGAGTATTTCGGTTCGTTTGTTAATGAAATGAACGAAACCCAGATTGCCTTGAAAAACAATCTGAAAGAACGCATTGCAACCCTGCACAATCAAGGAAAGAAAGTGGCCATATTGGGGGGTGAACACAGCACTCCCCTAGCCCTTATTGAGTCGATAGACGAACAAGGAAAGCCCTTTGGAATATTGCAAATTGACGCTCACGCCGATTTGCGCATTGCCTATGAAGATTTCGAGCAATCTCATGCCAGTATCATGTACAATGCACTGAAGAATTGTGAGAACTTGACTCGTTTGGTACAAGTGGGAATTCGAGATGTTGCTCCTTCAGAAGTTCAAATGATCCAAGAAAGCAATGGTCGCATCCATACCTATTTTGATTGGGATTTGAAGAATGAACAATACGAAGGAAAAACATGGAGGGAGCAGGTTCAGAGAATCATTAAAAGTTTGCCAGAACGGGTATTCATTTCCTTCGATATTGATGGTTTGAAGCCCTATTTGTGTCCAAATACCGGTACTCCAGTGCTTGGAGGATTTGAGTTGGAAGAGATAAACTACCTTTTCTTTTCTCTTTTGGACGCAGGGAAAGAAATACTTGGGTTCGATCTCAACGAAGTTTCACCTGGAACTGAAGGAGATGAATGGGATGCAAATGTGGGTGCTCGTGCGCTCTGGAATTTGGTCGTATTAATGGAAAAACAAAGACGCTTGGGAAGAAATTAATCGGCGGATACCTACGTCGATATTATTTTTAACTTTAACCTCGATGATCTTTAAGAAAGTCCTTGTTGCCCTGATAACACTTTGCTTTGTGAAAATTTCGTTTTCGCAAAACTCTTGGATTCAAGGTCAGTTTCCCTTCAAAAATTTCAATTTAGAATCGATCAATGCTTCCCCGCAAATTTTAGCTGGTACAGCAAGTTCAGACAACACTATTTTTATCGGTAATAACCAAAGTATTTTTGTTTACAATTCGGTGAATTGGGACAAGGTACCGATTGTGTCTTCCTTCGATCCTAAAATCAAAGAAGCGATTGATCAATCAACTGTTCATCAAATTATCAAGGCGTCTAATGGCGACATAATCATTGGTCGAAGAAATAGTATCGGAAAGATTGTTACGGATGAAAATGGCTTTTACGCCTACCAACCTTTTTATTACAAGAAAGACGCGCAGACCTTTGAAGAAATGATTCGCGTGGTGGAATTGCGCAAAAACACCTATGCCATTTTCAACAAGAATGAGGTCATATTGTTCGAAAACAATCGAGCTTCCAAAATTCCACTACCAGCGGATGTGCAGGATGTGGTGATAACCCACGTAGAAAGCTTGAAAGAAGACTTTTTGGTAACACTCCGTTCGGTTGCTACTGGAAAACAAAAATATGCCATTTTCAACAGTAAATTGGCCCAATTTAAAGGCAAGCCTATCGTATTTCCGGGCTTGGAATACGACGGTATTGTCTCTTCACTTCAACACAAAGGAACTTGCTACTATTGGAGTGTAAATGGTAAGGTGTTCACTTGCCAAAAAAACGAAAAAGGAGAATATCAATTCTCCGCTCCTTCTCGCTCGCTGCTCCCAAGTTTGGCGAACGAAAAAGTTTATCAAATAGAAAAACGAGGCGATTACTATTATATCAATGTAGTGAGTAAGGGAATCTACATGACTGATCTCGATTTCAATATCGTTCGAATTTTTAGTTATAACGATGGATTGGAAGGAAGTTTGATCAATCACTTTTTCTTTGACCTTCAAGACAACCTTTGGCTTCTGCAAGACAAGGGAATTCATTTCATGGAACTTTCCAGCCCGATCTCACTTTATGGGAAAAACCGCGGAATTAAAGAAGGTATTGAGTCAGTAAGTGCCGATGAGAAAAGAATTTTTGTGGGTACGGGTGATGATCTTTTGATTGCCAATAAGGAAGACAAGGAAATTAATTTTGTCAAAAATGAGGCTTTCAAGGATGTGGTTTTCGATTTTCAATATTTCGATACCGACTACGGACGAAAGTATCTGTGTATTAGTTTTTCAGGAATCTACGAATTCGACCCTAAGTCGAATAATTATACCTTTTTGAATGAAATTCCTGCGTGGAGATTTCATCAATACACCGAAGACCGAAATGTAATATACGTTGGACTGGTGGGAGGTTTGGGCAAAATTGAAGTGACCCCCAACGGCTTGGTTTACACGGATGTAATAGCTGGTTTAAACGGGGATGTTATATCGGTTAAGAATGTTGGTGAACTCATTTACTTTGGTGAAAGAGGCGCTGGATTGCATGAGTACAATGTGAGAACTGGGGAGCGAAAGTTGTTCTCCATAGACAAGGAATACAACAAGAAATCTTACTACTGTGTCACTCTTTTGAAAGACAAGGTATTCGTAGGATGTCAATCCGGTTTGTATTTGTACAACAAGCAAAAAGGAAAACTCGAGATTTTTGTAGACGAAGACAAGTATTTGAAGTTTGACCCCAATTTAGATATCCATATTCTTAAAAACGAGAACGATAAGCACCTTTGGGTGGTATGGAATACCAAGATTGGAACGGAAGAAAACCGCCGATTCACAGGGTATCTTACCCTCGAAAATGGTAAAGCCAAGATTTTCAAATGGCCCTATTACTTAATCGATAAAGCGTCGGTGACCAATGATATTTATTTTGAGTCAGAATCGCTCATTTGGTTAGGTGGTTGGAATGGGTTGTACGTGTTCAATCGCGACAAGGCCAAGGAAATGAATCATCAATTCAAGGTGATTATTGACAAGGTTTGGATCAACAACTCCGAGAGATTTGGTAATCCCAAGTTGTCCAAAAACTTTGGTCGTTTTGACTTCGAAGAAAACACTATTCGCTTCTCTTTTCGTTCCAATTCCTATGTAGGAAACCACCAAATTGTGTATTCTGTAAAACTGGAAGGATACGACGATTGGTCGGAATATTCGGAGAACAACCAAGTTGCCTATTCCAAATTGCACGAAGGGGAATACATCCTAAAAATAAAGGCCAAAGACGTTTATGGTTTTGAATCGGAAGTGACTTCCCTATCTTTCCGCGTTTTTCCACCTTGGTACCGCACATGGTATGCTTACCTGGCTTACGCAATATTGGTATTCGTCTTCATTCGCTTTGTGGTGAAAATTTCTACTCAGCGAATCAAGCGCCAAAATCAAATGCTGGAAGAAACCGTTAAGGAAAGAACCAAGGAAATTGCTTCTCAAAACGAACAATTGGAAGAGCAAAAAGCGGAATTGACCAGAAAATCCAACGACATCCTCGACTCAATAAAATACGCCAAGAGAATCCAAAATACCATTCTCCCTACGGAAACAAAATTGGGTGAAATGTTCCATGAGCATTTTGTGTTTTACGTGCCAAAAGACATTGTATCCGGAGATTTTTATTGGGCAAAGAAAGTAGATCACCTCGATGTATATGGTGTGTTTGACTGTACGGGTCACGGAGTGCCTGGAGCACTTGTGTCTATTGTGGGGAACAATGCTTTGGTGAGAGCTATCAACGAGTTTCAGTTGCGTTCTCCCGAGTCCATTCTCGACAAAATGCGTGATCTGGTTATTTCCTCTTTCAAAACAGATGGGAATCAACATCTCAACGACGGAATGGATGCGGCACTTTGTAACATCGATGCGGAGAAAAACAAACTGTATTATTCGGGGGCGAACAACGAGTGTATTGTGATTCGAAACGGAGAAATTTTTGAATTAACACCGAACAAACAACCTGTTGGAGAGTTTATTTACCCGAAACCTTTTGTGTTGCACGAATTTGATCTGGAACCTGGCGATGTGGTTTATTTGTATTCGGATGGTTATGTGGATCAGTTTGGAGGACCAAAAGGAAAAAAATTCAAATCGGGAACTTTTAAGAAGTTGTTGTTAGACATAGCCAAAATGCCAATGAACGAACAAATGACTATTATTCAGTCGACGTTCTACGACTGGAAAGGCGAACTCGATCAGGTAGATGATGTTTGTGTATTAGGAGTGCGATTTAAGTGAAAAGAAAGATAGTAATCATAGCGTCCATTGTATCAGCCCTGGTCATTTTGATTGGATTGGTAGGTGCCTTGTCTTTTGATCAGTATCTCACGGCTATTCCTTATCTGTATTTTGGTATTACGGGCTTGATCGTATCTACTCTTTACAATCTCTTGCGCTTTATTCGACCGCTGGCTCAAAAAATTGGTTTTTTTGCCATTACATTTTTGACCCTGATTTTTCTCATCGGATGGTTCTACACCCCATTGTTGAAGGACAATGGCGTCTATTACCTCCTTATGTTGATCGGTTTGGTTTGGTGGTTGATACTGGAAGTATTCGTTCTGACTCAGACGTTTTACAAAAAATACCTTCCTTTATCTATCGGCTTCCTGTGTCTGTGTGCGGGAGTTTTTCAGGGCTTGGATTGGTTCTTTTATCTAACTTTTATAGCTCTTGGGGTAGATTTAGTTTTGATTTTAATTCGAGTAAATACCCATCCAACTCAAAAATAAGAACCGAATCCTACCACTCTTTTTTTCCAATAAGAGCTCGTTTCAATATTGGTAATGACAATGCCGCTCGAAGAGCTGGCGTGAATCATACTCAATGGTTCCCCAGGCTCCGAGACGATGATTCCGACGTGACTCACTCCTCCTCCATTAGCAAAAAATACCAAGTCGCCCTTTTGAACCGATTTCTCTTTGACTTCTTTTGCCGATTTAAATTGATCTGCAGCTCTACGTGGCAATTGAATATTTGCGTTAGCAAAAATGTAAGTGGTATAGCCCGAACAATCGAATCCATCAGGAGTCACACCGGCCCATTTATAAGGAACACCTAAGTACTTTTGAGCGTGAGCAATTAACTTCTCTCGATCTCCAGAGGGAGCTGTGGGAGTTTTGATGGGTGCTTTTTTGTTCTCTTCCTTGATGTTCGGAATGTAATTGAACATTTCTTGTAGAATGGTTTCCAATTGTTTGGACAAGCCGGTCTCTCCTCTCGTTTCGAGTTCAGCTCCCCATTGAAATAGATCTTCTTTTAGCTCCGAAACTTCAATCATGTGCGCATCCAGAACGGCGTATCCGTCCTCTGCGGATTTGATTTTTTCGAACAATCCCTTGGCTTCATTTAGCGCCTCAGGGTGACGCTTGAGCCAGCGTTCGTTTTGTGCCAACTGAAACAA
Source organism: Crocinitomicaceae bacterium (assembly GCA_025210175.1). Lineage (GTDB taxonomy): Bacteria > Bacteroidota > Bacteroidia > Flavobacteriales_D > Crocinitomicaceae > UBA2040. The sequence goes on from JAOASF010000204.1 coordinate 7,020, forward strand.
ACTCAGTGATTTGTAAAATTTTGGCACTTGTGAATAATCGAAGTCGGGTTTGTCCAATAACTGATTGGCTTTGAACAAAACCAATTTGTAATGTCCTTGTGCATACAACATTTCCATTTTATCAAACTCCTTGATTTGACCGTATCCAAAACTGGTGGTCAGTAAAAAGAAAAGGGTGAAACTGAATGAACGCATGACGGTAATTTTTCGCTAAGTAAACAAAAATGAAGCCCCTTTGAAGAGGGAGAAAAAAGAATCTCTTCACACTCCATTGTTCAAGACCATTTAACAATATTTAATCTCCGCTAACACTTTGGAACCCTTGCTAGGTCTATTATTTGATTATTTTAGAGGAAAGAGAAAACACATGAGAATATCCTTTTTAAAACTAAACTTTGTTCTAGCCTTTGGCTTGTTGACCTTTCAGTCGGTAGCACAACAATCCGATGCCTATGTTGGGTTAAAATTTGCCGAAATAATGCGCTATGTAGATCAAGTTTATGTGGATACAGTAGATTCCGAAAAGCTTACTGAGTATGCCATTGCACAAATGTTGGAACAACTCGATCCGCACAGCTCCTATATTCCGAAAGACGATGTAGAAGATGCCAACGAACGAATCAACGGAAGTTTTGTAGGAATCGGAATTCGCTTTCAAATTTTAAAAGACACCTTGGTAGTTGTACAAACCATCCCTGGCGGTCCATCCGAAAAAGTGGGACTTTTAGCAGGAGACAAGATTGTTAAGGTAGAAGAAGAAGTAATAGCTGGTATTGGGTTGAAAAACAGTCAGGTGCGCGAACGTTTGCTAGGTGAAAAAGGCACGAAGGTTCGAGTGACTGTGGAGCGAAAAGGAGCCAAAAAAGACTTGGATTTTACCATTACTCGAGATAAAATTCCGGTACACAGTGTGGATACTTATTACATGGTAACTCCTGAAACTGGGTACATTAAGTTGAACAGTTTTTCGCGTACCACTCCCGAAGAAATACACGAAGGTTTGACCTCCCTGAAGAAACAAGGCATGCAAAACTTGATATTGGACTTGCAAGGAACCGGCGGAGGATTGATGTACGCAGCTCAAAAGTTGGCAGACGAATTTTTATCTGGAGATAAGTTGGTCGTGTATTCAGAAGGAAAGGCACAACCGCGAAGAGATTTGAACGCCGGTGAAAAAGGAGTTTGGGAAAAAGGAAAAGTCATCATTTTAACGGATGAATACACCGCTTCTGCTTCAGAGATTGTTTCGGGTGCCATTCAGGACTGGGATCGAGGATTGATTGTGGGAAGACGCACCTTCGGAAAAGGTTTGGTACAGCTACCGATCAAATTATCTGACGGATCAGAGCTGCGCTTGACCATTGCGAGATATTACACTCCATCCGGACGTTTTATTCAAAAGCCTTACGACGATGTAGATTCGTACCGCATGGATCTTTCGGAGCGTTACCTCAATGGTGAATTTTCGAATGCAGACAGCATCAAGTTTCCCGATTCGTTGAAACACAACACTTTGCTAACCAATCGAACGGTTTTTAGTGGTGGTGGTATTATGCCTGATGTTTTTGTTCCCATTGACACTTCTGGAATTACTGATTTGTATAGAAAACTGGCTCGAGGTGGTTACTTTTCTACCTTTACCTTGACTTACTTGAGCGAGAATCGCAAATCCTTAGAGAGAAAATTCAAGACCTTTGATAGTTATCGAGATAATTTTTCGGTTGAGGATGGATTAGAAGAAGCTTTCTTGCAATTTGTAAAGAAGGAAAATAAAGACTTGGAACTGGATGAAAAACAATATGCAGAATCGAGAAAGTTGATCACTACTCGACTGAAAGCAACCTTGGCTCAAGATATGTGGGGGTACTCCGAGTTTTACCAAATTTACAACGTGAACAACGAGATCCTTCAGAAGGCCTTGAAAATTTTGGAAAACAACGAATACGAGAAAATGAACCTCGCAGAAATCAAGTAAGGATTTATAAATTTGACCAAAAGACGAAAAATGAAAAAAACGCTTATTCCCTTATTTGTTCTGAGCATGCTAGTGGCGTGTGGAACAGATTCGATGCAAAAACCAAAAGGAGAAGTCGTGTCTGGTGTGGCAGATAGCGAAACGACCGATGCTGAATTGGCAGAGAGAATCAAAAAAATTGAAGAGGAAGAAAAAGCAAGAATTAAAGAGGAAAAACTCAATGTTACCTCTCTCAAATTTGATAAGTTGACCCACGATTTTGGTGAGGTTGAAAGCGAGTCGAATAACACCACCACCTTTAAGGTTACCAATACGGGAAACAAGCCACTCATTATTGATGAAGTAAAGGCTAGTTGTGGTTGTACCACGCCCAATAAACCAGAAGGTCCAATTTTACCTGGGGAGTCGGATGTTATCACTGTAAACTTCCATCCGAACGCGGGTCAAAAAGATAAGATTACCAAGACCATTACAGTGGCAGCGAATACAGAGCCACGTTTGTCTGTAGTAAGCATAAGTGCTTTTGTGAAATAATTAGTTCTTAAGCTTCAATCGTATTAAAACTCTGTCGATATAATCGGCAGAGTTTTTTTCTATCCGGAAGAAATAGATGGGACCGACTGTCAACAAGGTCATAACGGTCGTTTTAAGCAGGATGTTGAATACGTTAAACTGAGACGAGAAAGGCATCCATTCATTGACCAACATGGCGAATGAGAACAAGAGAATCACAAACAGTTGAGAGCGCTCGAAGGGGTTGAGTTGATATGCAAAATAGATATATGCCGTTCGGAGTAGGTTGTAGAGAACCACTGTGATGGTAGTAGACCAAGCTGCCCCATTCACTCCGTAAATGGGGATTAAATACTGATTCAATGCATAGACCCCAAAGAGCAAAATGGTGGTGAAAATGAGGTCGACCTTATACTTTTTAGAGCTATTCAAAATGGTACCGTTTACTCCGAAGTACATGTCGAATAACTTTCCAATCATCAAAATAAAGAAGAGCCAAATACCGGGAAGATACTCTTCAGGAAGCAAGGCAAAAATTTCTGTTCGATTTACCCATACCCCTGCAAACAAATAAAAACCAATAAACAAGGAAACAGAACTAACCTGTTTGTACAACTTATTCATTTCCCTTATGTTTTTGTCTTTCCAATGCTTGGCAACCAAGGGTACTGATACACGAATAATCGATCGGTAAGGCACTTGGAGGGCCGAAGTTAAATATACAACGGTGGTGTAAATTCCAGTAGCTTCAAGCCCAATCATACTCGAAACCATTACGGCGTCAATCGTTACAACCGCCAAGGCGCCAAGTGTATTGAAATAGGAATAAAGTGAGAAGTAGACAATGATTTTGCGAAAACGCTTGGATATGGCCCAGTATTTCGGGTGAATTTTGAATTCACCGATGGAAATGAGGTACCAAATGAGAATAATCGGCGGGACAAAGTATACATAACAATGAAGGGCTATGAAGGTGTCAAAATCTAGCCAGTCCATTCCGTAAGCGAAGATTACAGTCGAAACCAGTAGTCGCAAGATAAATTCGTAGGAAAAAACAGAGATGATGTTGACGTACAAGCCTCTGAGGTAAACTTCAAAAAGTGAATACAGGACATAACTCATTCCAACGGGAATTACCCAGAGGGCGTAATCGTTGAACCGAGCACTTTTGTCTTCATAAAAGGAAGCTATTTCGGGTTGAAACCAAATGAAAAGTCCTGCGAGAATCAAGATTCCCAATGAACAAATGGCGAGCATCATGCCCAGAAAGCCATAGTTGTTTCTTTCCTTGTTTTCAAAAAAAGGAAAAAACTTGGCCGTGGCGTATATACTGCCGAAGTTGGTAGCCTGACCGAAAAGCAAACCGATACCAAGAAGGAGGTTGACTAAACCAATTTCCTCCGTATTGAGAAAAATAATCATGAGAACGGCCTTGTTCACATAGCCCAAGACCAAACCTGCATAGGATATAGCGGTCGTTCTTAAGGCATCTTTTTGTACAATTCCCATTCAATTATTTTGTGTCAAAAATAGATAGATTTCGCATGTATACGTATGGAAAACGTGGGAAATACATACTTTCTTATAGTTTTGTAGCTCATGAAAATCACAGCAACAATTTCTACTTACAACAGGGAAAGGTATCTACCTCAGTTATTTGATAGTTTGTTGCGTCAAACACTTGACAAAGAAGACTTTGAGGTGGTTTTTGTAAATAATAATTCTCCTGGTAACACGGAAGAATTGGCATTGAATTTTCAAAAAGACCATCCAGAAATTCAGTTTTCCTATCATTTGGAAACAAATCAGGGGCTTTCATTCGGACGAAACAAAGGAATACAAGAGTCAAAGGGTGAGTTGATTACTTTTCTGGATGACGATGCTTTTCCGGCGGATGACTATTTAGAAAAGCTCGTTCAGTATTTTTCAAACTACCCCAATGCTGCGGCGATTGGTAGTAAAATCCTCTTACACTGGGAAGGTGAAAAAGCCAATTGGGAAAACAAGTATATCAACCAAATTTTGGGTTATTATAACTTGGGCAATGAGCCAAAAATCATTCATTTTCCCGATTATCCCCGTGGATCCAATATGACTTTTCGCAAAGGAGTATTCGACAAAATTGGACTATTCAATACCCAATTGGGAAGAATCGGTGGACAAATGTTGGGCGGTGAAGAAAAGGAACTTTTCGCCCGAATCTCGATGGACAAAAACCTTGAAGTTCGTTATGTTCCAGATGCCCTTGTCTACCATTGTGTACCCGAAGAGCGAACCACTCATGAGTTTGTAAAAACACAGGCTGTGGGGATTGGGCGAAGTGAAAGAATGAGAACTCAAGAAGGAGGCTACTTTCAATCTTTGGTGAAAGAAAAATTGAAGTGGGGTGCTTCCCTCCTATTGTTTGTGCTTTACCTTCTAAAAGGCAAGCCAGCAGCGGCAAACATGATTCTCAAATTTCGCTACTGGGTGAGTTCTGGATTATTGAAAAAGTGAATCGTAATCGACTCTTTCAAACAATTCCAATTTTCCTCCTTTGGTAGCGTTGAATATTTTTCGGCCATCGGCTTCATAAACTTCCTTGCATTTGATATAAGATTGCATCACGTTGTGCAATTTGGGATCATGCCATTTCTTTCCTTTTCCAAAGTAGTTCGGGTGAAAATGGTTGGGATCATCTTCTGTGCTTGTCCAAACGTTTCCTTCTTGAATCACTGTTTCAGGCACAGCATATGAAAAGTCCATGCCAATCAAGTAAACTTCAGAAAAGCCAAGATAGTAAGCTAATTGTAAGTTAACCATCGTCACAGACTGTCCACAATAGATTTCATCCTCACATTTTTTCGAAAAACGATATTTTTCAAAAAACTTACTGGTGCTGATGTAAAAGCCATAATCCAAGTTTACAAAGAAACGATTGGGGCCTTTTTTGAATCTCTTTTTTTCCACAGCGGGAAGAAACATGTACTCACTGTGATAGTTATTGATTTCTTCGAAGTTATCCTTGATTACGTGTTTGTCTTCTACCACATAAAATGTTGGACGATACCCCATTTCCTCTGTTTTGTAGTATATGGAATTCACAGCAAAACTCTTTTCGTTTTCCAATTGAGTCAAGTCCATCAAATTCAGAGAAGGTCCATTTCCAAGAATAAAAACACGTTGACCTTTGAATTTATCCTTCAACTTCAACATGCGTTCACGATCTCTTGACCTTCTGCCTGGTTGTTCTATCCACGAGGACGGGATTATTTTCTTAATTAACTCTTTCATATTTAATATCTTAACGCAATTCTATATCTGAGGTAAGTAAATCTTTTTTTACGATCTCTGAAATTTTTGCAGCTCCGTATTTCGATAAGTGATTGTGATCCTTGAAGTCTTTGTCTACAAAGGGAAGAGATCCATAATCGAGTACATGAACTCCTTTTAAAACCACTTCCTTTTTTACTTCTTCGAAGTAATGAACTATTTCTTTCGGAACTTTTTTGGTGTACTCTTTTTGCAAAGGAATATTGATCAAATAGAGATCTATGTTTTTACTTGTCGTAAGCGCTATTATGGAATCCAAGTACGCTTTGCAAGTGGCGGAGGTTCCTACAAAATTTCCTTCTTTGTTGTAATAGTGTCGGTTCACAATACCCATCAAATCGGTATTGGCTAAATTGGGCTCAAGACTTTCGAAACCACCGACGTATTTGTGGTGATTATTGTGCGGATACACCAACATATTTCGAAACCAAACAAGGCGGTATTTTTCCAGATCAAAAGGAATGTTTCCGAAATCAGTAGGTTGAACGATCGGATAAATTCGATTCATGATATCTCCAGTAGCCATATCGCCATCGTATATACCGTCTAAATAAGCCGATAAACTCGGGTAGCTAAATCCAAGTATGACATTGGATACATCCGTGTTGGTAGCCAAAAGACTTTTCAATTTGTGGTAGGAAATAAAATAGGACTCTGAGTTTTGAGCTGTATTTACACTGAAAGGAATAAGTTCCGGATTCAAGGCTGTCATTACTCGAGAATCGCCAATAATTAAATTTTGACAGTTACCCAAATCGTAAGGCTTTTTGATCGCCCATGAATTGTACAAATAGTTGAATCCAAACAGGAGGATTACCAACCCAATAAATACGGCTATTTTCTGTGCGAGCTTCTTCATTAGAATTGGAAATAAAAGAACTCTTGCTCCTGTCCGTAGTAGTACAGAATCAAGAAAGTTAGTGTCAAATACAAGCCAAATCTGGGAACCAATGGCCAGTTAAATTCCAAAGCGTATTTCTTATTTCTCTGAAGCCATTCAAACAACAAAAGACCAGTAACCATCGGTAAATACGCCAATTTTCCGGGATAACTTAAAATTGAAGAATCAAAAATGTGACCTAAATAATCGAAACCTTTAACGACAGTTGGCGATCTAAATATGACAAAGGTGGCAAGTACAAATAGCATAGTCAGCCAGTTGCTCAAGATTTTATACGAACGAGCATAGGGACCTTTGTTCCATTTCTTTCTTCTCTTTGCCAAGGCGGCTTCTATGACAATAATAGTTCCTTGAAAAACTCCGTAGAGAATATAATTCCAATTAGCTCCATGCCACAATCCGCTCAATAAAAAGGTGCAGAAGATAGCCAAGTACATACCTAGTTTGCCCCAGTCGCGAACGGCTATGTATATGGGACCAAAGAAATAATCATTGAACCATTGGGTCAATGAAATGTGCCAGCGTCGCCAGAACTCGGTTACATTTTTACTCAAGAAAGGCAAATTGAAATTTTGCATGAGCTCAAAGCCAAACATCTTCCCGATACCTTGGGCCATTTCTGAGTAACCACTGAAGTCGGCATAAACTTGAATCGCAAAATAAAGAGCTCCTAGAATTAAGGTGCTGGCTGGAAAATAGCTATAGGAACCAAAAATATCGTTGGCATACATTGCACAAGAATCAGCAATAACCACTTTTTTGAACAAGCCCCAAAGAAAGAATTTCAGTCCCTCTGTGATTTGCTCATAACGAAAGCTTCTCTCCTGCTCTATTTGTGGCATTAGGGTATTGCTACTTTCTATCGGCCCTGCGGATAACTGAGGAAAGAAAGTGGTAAACAAGACAAAATTTTCAATGGACTGGGTCGGTTGGATTTTTTCGTAGTATACATCCAACAAATACCCTACAATTTTGAATGTATAAAAGCTAATTCCTATCGGAAGAACCAGTTTCAAGGTATGTACCTCAATCTTTTCCCCAAATAATGAATACGCGTCTGCAAAGGAAGTGAGGAAGAAGTTGTAATACTTGAAGAACAACAAAAAAGACAGGGATAAAACCAAGCCAACAAAGAGCAACAGTCGTCTCTGTTTTTGTGCTTTGGCAATCCAAAAGGCAAAGACATAGCCAATGCCTGAAGAAAATAGTATAAGGCCTAAAAATCGAACATCCCACCACGCGTAAAAAAACAAACTTGCCAAAAGCAAGAATCTATTTTGTGCGTTTTTCCTTTGCGTCCCAATTAGCCAATAGAGTATGAATACGATTGGTAAAAAGACAATGAATGGAATGGAATTAAAAACCATCTATAAAATCCCTAGTTCAATTTAGCTTCAACCGTTTTACACAATTCTCCAACGTTTTTGAATCCGTTGATTTCAACTGAGGAAAATTTGATTTTGAAATGCTTTTCAATCGCAACGATCAACATGATATGCGAAAGGGAATCCCATTCTTCGATATCGTTCGCTGTTGTATCCATGCTCAACTGGATATCTTCATTGTCCAAAACATCCACAAAAATTTCGGCTACCTCTTTTAGTATTTCTTCTATTGACATATTTTATTTTTTAAGTACTCCTGCAAACAGAAGTGAAATTTTAAATTGTTCTGCTACTTCTTCCGGCACATCTTCTGCGTACATGGAAAAGTCGGCCTCTATTTGGAATCCAGCTTTTGCTATTAAATCAACGATTTCCTGTTTGTTTCTAAACAAGTAAATATGATCAATGGCTGGTGCGTTCGTTGGGGTGGTAATAAACAAACGTCCCCCTGGGTTCAATAATTCACCCAACCTTTGGAGCAGGGCAATCGGATCCTCCACATGTTCGAGAACTTCACCCATCGTGATGAAATCATATTTCTTTCCGTGTTCGTAGGCGAAAATATCTTCATGGAAGTAATTGACATTCTGATGCGAGATCATTTTTTTCGCCAAGGCAATGGATGATGCAGAAATATCTACCAAGTCATATTCGGTGTCTTGACCAATAATATCAATGGCTTCCGAAATGTACAATCCATGCCCACCTCCTACTTCTAGATAGCTTTTCGCACCGATCGCATAGGTTGAAATGCACTCCTCAAAATACTTAAGAACGGCGTAATGATGCATGAACAAGAACTGAGACAACAAGAGACCGTGCATGTAATATTCCATTACTTCAGGTTTCGAGTAAACGCGTTCGTTGACTTCAGCGAAGGATGTGCTGCTATAAACCCCTGTTTCCATGAATTTCACCGTCTCAAAGTTAAAGTCAGCTATCATTTGGAGGTAACAATCTACACCGTAATCCAAGGTTTTGTTTTCGGAAGTAAGTAAGGATTCATACTTCGTTAAAAAAGCCTCTGAACGTTCGAAGTATTCTTCTTCTACCTTCTTCAGCGCTTTTTTGAGCTTCTTTGCATGCAGCGGATTCTTTTCGCTGATTTGCTCAACAATATGTTCAATTTTCCAAGCCATCTTAGTTGGATTCAATAAGTTCAATTAATTGTGCATCAGGAGTATAGAGGAAAATGCAACGCAAATTGTCAAATGCTTCCGAATAAAAATAGTCCATCGCCTTGAAGTTCAAAAAATCCATAACAGCAACACAGCAAACAAAAAAAG
>JAOASF010000023.1 GCA_025210175.1 Crocinitomicaceae bacterium
ATTCATTCTGGTTTGCGAATAGAGTTTTTCAGGCACTTTTTCATCCAACCTGCAGTAAGTGCTGGCATGATTCACCTCTTGCGCGTGCGAACACGAGGAAATGATCCATATGCCTATGCGAAACAAATCTTTGGCTATTCCGAATTCAATACGGTAGCAGGTGCCTTGTTTTACATCAAGCCAAAAAAGGACTGTGATTGCCCGAAGTGGTAATTACTTCTGCTTCCCTTTAAAATCTATCTTGTAATAGAAAATTGGTAAGAATCCAAGTTGGGTTCTCACGGCAATCGGTTCGGCAGAAGGATTAGCTAAATTCGGTGCATAAGCCAATGAGAGCAAATTTTTAGTATTCAATACATTGACCAAATCCAAACCAATTTCGTGCGTTACCTTAGCTGTATTGACACGATAATTGACCTTCAAGTCCAGACGGAAATACTCGCGGAATTGTCTTTCATTGAAGGCGGAATCCATGTAAATCAATTCGTTAGCAGCCTTTGTTTTGGCTAAATCCACGTAACCGTATCTTTTTCCACCCGCATAAGTGGCTTTTACTCCTACCGAAATCACTTTCGTAGCTCCTATTTGGAATTCCTTACCTGCCAATATGTTGGTAACGTAGGTTCCATTGTAGCTGGTGTTTCTCAAGATGTTGTCACTTCCTCGATATTTGGAATCGTATAGGGTTCCGCTAAACAAAAAGAAAAAACTCTTGTCGAAGTATTTCTGCAAGGTCACCTCCAAGCCGTAATTGTAACCGGTACCCGTATTCACCAAAGTATCCGGGAAGAAACGTTGGAAACCACTTCCCATATTGATCAAAGAAAAGGAGCTAGGGTAGTTGGTCACTGGAACATTGTAGAGGTACTGATAATAAACTTCCGTGCGGAAATTTAAGTTCTTAGCGAATGTTTTTTCATATCCCATTCCTGTATGTACACTCTTCGTAAAATCCATTTTTTGGTTGTGAAGCACCCTGTTTCCATTGTTGTCGTACAAATGGTAATTATAGGTGTACAAGGGTTGTGTTTGGGAATGCAATCCAGCTCCTGCGAAGATACTTTGGGCATTTTTCATTCTGTACTTCCAACCCAGTCTTGGTTCTGCAGGCGAAATCGAATTGCTCAATGAGAAATACTGACTGTGGATACCAGCGGTAACATCCATATTTTCGGTAGCTCTCCATTTCCATTGCACAAAAGGCTGAGCCATTACGGCGTAACCTTGGTAATTCCAACGGTTGATAAAATACGTGAAGCTTTGGTCCAAAACGGAATCCATATCGTCCATGTAAAGTCCGTCCAGATTTAAACCTGCTTTTATCAAATGTCTACGATTGAACTTGTGGGTCAAGGCGAGATAATAAGACAAGCGCGTGGTTCGGAAGTAGTACCCCATCAAATCTTTTGTTGAATCCACCTGAATTCGAACTTGTTCTTGTCCATCTACTTCTGCGGTGTCCAAACTGCGGTAGAGGTAAATGTGTTTGGAATGTTGTTCGTCAAAATTTAAAGCAAGAGTTGAGGCCAAAAAGGTCTTTTCACTTAAGTTCTTTTTATAGACAAAACCTGTGGTTCCCATACTGGTTCCAAAATATTGATCGCGATCTCCCTCGCCATATAATTCCTCTTTTATCTCGGTTTGTTCTGAAATTAATATTTCAATTTCACTCTTGCCACCAATACCATAGAAGGACAAATTACCTCCTTTTTTCAGTTTCCAATTGAACTTAAAGGCGGCATCGCCATATACTGGAACGGCATCTGTACCAATTTGTATACCCACTTTTTGAAACATGGAAAGAGTAGAATATCTGCCCATTACCAAGTAAGAACTTCCCTTCTCTCGATTGAGTGGTCCCTCTGCCATGAATTCGGTTCCCAAAAAACCGAACTGACCTGTAAATTCATGGTTTCGATTGTTTCCGTTTCTCAATTTAAGATCAAAAACTCCCGAAACACTGTTTCCATATTCCGCTGGGAAGGCCGACATGAAAAAATCCGAGTTGGCCAAAATCTTATTGTTCAAAATAGAAACAGGTCCTCCCGTACTCCCCGAGATAGCGAAGTGAGACGGGTTGGGTATATCGATTCCTTCGACTTTCCACACTACCCCCAAAGGTGAGTTCCCTCGAATGATAATATCGTTTCGCGAGTCGTCCGCTCCTTGAACACCAGCAAAATTACTCGCCATACGCGCAGGGTCAGATCGCGAGCCGGGATAACGGTTGGTCTCTTCCACACTAAATTGCTGTGCCGACAAAAGCGCCAATTCATTGATCACCTCTCCTTTCTTCCGCCCTACTACAGTTACCTCTTCCTTTTCGGTAAAGGCTTCCGACATTTTCACGTTTACGATACATTCCTTACCCGAATTTACCTCGATGGTAACGGTTCTAGGTTCGTAAGTCATCAGGCTCGCTGATAAGCTGTGTTTGCCAATGACAACATTTGGGATGGAAAAGTTACCGTCTGCATCCGTTATTCCTTTGTAAAAAGCGGAAGAATCACTCGTGGATATGATTACTTTCACCCCATAAAGCGGATAATCGGTATCGGTATCAACGATTTTTCCTCGTACATTCTGAGTCGGAATGGAGTCAGTTTGAGCATGGGTAGTAAGGCCAATAAAAAGGCTGAGGGAGAACAGGAAACCCTTCATAGAATTCTATTTTTTCCGTGATTCTAGATATTCTTCTTTCGTCCAGTCCTTAATGTAAACTTCTCTGAAAGAAAACATATCCATGGCATTGAATTGTAAGTTTCGCACCTTCGAGTAGGTGATTTGCATTTCACCATTATACCAAAGAGGGATGCCAGGAGGATCTTTTAGCAACTCTTCTTCAGCCTGGGAAAATAAGGTTCTTCTTTTGGCAAGTTTTTCTTCTGACTTCGCTTGCTCATAAAGGCGGTCAAATTCTTGATTGATGTAGCGACCATGGTTGATTGGACTATCTGCTGCGGAGTCTTTTGGAACATATTTCCCGTAAAAATTGGCCAAAAATGTTTCTGGTGATGGAAAGTCAGCCGACCAAGCAAACCTGAAAATTTCACCATTTCCGGAGATTTCGTCCTTTCTCAACTGTTGGAAGGAAGAGGCATCCATGTTCACCTTAATACCCAAATTCGATTCAATTTGCATGGCTATTTCACTGGCAATAGCACTGTGCACATCGTCTATGTCATAGCGAATAGTAACGGTACCAAATCCTTCTCCGTTGGGGAAACCTGCATCAGCAAGTAACTTTTTGGCAAGATCTGGATTGAAATAATAACCATGTTTTTTGACCGCACCAAAGTCATACCCTCTGAAGATATCGCGAACAGGGGGAACAAAGCCGTAATAACCCAATTCATAATATTGATTGCGAAGAATTTCATTGCCAATCACCTCTCTATTGATGGCATAGTTGAATGCTTGTCGAACTCTTTTGTCCGAAAAGCGAGGGTCTTGCATGTTGAACAAGTAGTAGTTAGTAACCAACTGTGGGTTGCTATGCAGTACCAACAATGGGGGCTCGGAATTGAAATCGCTGAGTCTTCCCTCAATCATTCGGGTAATACGTGACGTCGGTAAGCCCAAAATCAAATCTGTCTGCTTTTGCTCAAAAAGATCTAATTGTTGCAATTTCTTACTGTTGACAATAAACTCGAGGGAATCGAGATAAGGAAGAGCATTTCCTTGTTTATCGGATAGATAATAATCCGGATTCTTGAGCAAAACTATGTTTTTGTTGCTCGGTTTTTCAGAAGCCATCAAAAAGGGTCCTGTTCCACTCAGCAGGTGCGATTTTTGATCTAGTTTTTCGGAAACTATCGCGCAAAACGGGAGGGATAAACGAGCCAAGAAATTATTGTCTGGCTTGAGTAGCTGAAAAGTAATTTTATTCCCTTTCATGTTTATACCACTGATATTGTTTGCTTTACCCGCAAAGTATTCGTCGGCTCCCTCCAAGGAATTTTGAAAAACCATGAAATAAGCACGTGGACGGTGCTCGCCGATTGGAGAACAAGCCTTTTGAATGGAATAAACCACGTCACTAGGCTTCAGTTCTACTTTATCACCCTCCGAATTAACAAAATAAACTCCTTTGCGAAGGGTAAACTCATAGGTTAACCCGTCGTTTTTGATTTGATAGGAACTCGCCAATTGAGGTTTGGGGGTAAGATCGTTGGGGTCAAGAGAAATAAGACCTTCGTAAATCTGACCTAAAATAAGTTGAGAATTGTAGTCTGAGACTTCATTTAAATTAGTAGTTAAGATGGGGGTAGAAATACAAAATCGAAGTTTTCCTCCTGCAAATTCGAATTGCTGTTTCTTGTCTCCACAGCCGATAATAACTGGAATCAACAACAACAATAAAACCCATCTAGTCACCATATAAAATCTTCAGTACCTATACAAGGATAGTAAAAAATCATGCATGAACCTACAGCTATTGATTTCTCCGAAAAAATTAATTAATTTGCTATGTGAAACGGTTATTTAGTTTAATTCTACCCAACTAATCAGACTATTGAGTGAAAAAGGCACGGTGATTGCTTGTGAATTCGGAAAAATGAAACTAATATTGTTCTAGGTTCAAAAATAGCTTCATATCCGATATTTAGTGAACGAATGATAAGTAGGCTTTTAATTTTTATTTTCTTCTTGGTGGGAACGATTCAGTCGTTTGCTCAGCTATCGGTTCAAGGTACCTATCAAGGGAAGAACTTGTATATCCAGAATCCAATCGATGAGGATGGGTTCGGTTTTTGTGCCACAAAGGTAACTGTCAATGGAGACATCATGCCTGGTGGGACAAGTCAACCGGCTTTCGAAATCGATTTTGCTATGTTTAACATAGCGATTGGGGAACCAGTATTCATTGTTATCGAGCACAACGATGGTTGTCGACCAAAGATTTTAAATCCAGAAGTTTTATTGCCCAGAAGTACCTATGAGGTGAAGAATATCAAAATTTCTGAAACGGGAAGACTGACTTGGACCACTTCAGGTGAAAAAGGAAAGTTGCCATTCGTAATCGAGCAATACCGTTGGAACAAATGGGTGGCAGTAGGTGAGGTCCAAGGAAAAGGAACGGAGTCCGAAAATACGTACGAGTTTCAAGTAACGCCGCATTCTGGCGAAAATAGAATTAGAGTGGCTCAGTTCGACCATACGGGTAAAGGACGTTACTCTACCGAAGTGAAGTTTGATTCAGCTCTTCCTCCTGTTTCCAAGAGTCCAGCAATGGTGAAGGATCGCATAGAATTTAAAGCAAACAATCAACCGGTTGAAACGCGATATGAAATTTACGACGCCTACGGAAACATCGTGAAAAAGGGTGTGGGAAGCGTTGTGAATTGTGCAAACCTGGTGAAAGGTGTGTACTACATTAATTATGACAATGTGAACGAAAAGTTCATCAAACAGTAGATAATAACTTTTTTCAAGAAACCCTAAGGTCTTTGATTTTAGGGTTTTGCTTTTTTATATGATTCGAAAAATAGAACACCTAGGAATTGCTGTGAACAGTTTGGAAGAGTCAGTTCCGATTTATGAAACCCTTTTGGGAACCAAGTGCTATAAAACGGAAGAAGTTCTTTCGGAGGGCGTTAAAACTGCTTTTCTAGCAATAGGTGAATCCAAAATTGAATTGTTAGAAGCTACGAATGACGATAGCCCAATCGCCAAGTTTTTAAGTAAAAAAGGGAAGGGGTTCCATCACATTGCTTTCGACGTGGATGATATTCAATTGTAAATAGATCGATTGGTGAATGAAGCATTTGAAATGATTCATCGAACACCAAAAGATGGGGCAGATAATAAGCAGATTGCTTTTTTACACCCCAAAAGTTCAGATTCTCTTTTAGTAGAACTTTGTCAAGAAAAACAAGGGTGATCCAATAGTTCCCCAGCGAGGTGGGTCGCCTGTAGCCCTGCCGCCTTGGCTCCTTCAACATGTTGAATGGAATCGTCGATAAACAAGGTTTTTTCTCGATTCAGCTGGTTTTCTTGAACAATTAATTCAAAGGCCTCTTTGTGGGGCTTGCGATGGCCAATTTCCTGTGAAAGATAGACCTTGTTGAAATAACTTTCCAAAGGACGATCTGTTAGTTTTTTCAATTCAGCTCTCACTTGAGTCATGTGCAAGTCGTTGGTGTTGCTCAATAAATAAATTGGTCTTTCCTCGCGAATTTTATCCAATAATTCTAGACGCTTGGGGTCGAAATCAAGTATCATTTTATTCCAAGCATGGACAACTTGATTGGGATTGGCACCTTTTGGAAGCAAGTCCAAAATGCGATTGATGAAATGAAAACTTGAGACCTTCCCAGTTTCGAAATCCTCGAAGAGGCTACTTTGATTGGCCTGTGAATAAAGTGCCTTAAAATCCTTGCCGCCAATTTCTGCGAAAGCCGCTGGTGTAAGATCGTAGTCCAAGTTGATTAACACACCTCCTAGATCGAAGATGATAGCGTCAAAGTCTGTCCATTTCATGGTGCAAAGAAACAAAAAAGCGGAGGCTATTATCGCCTCCGCTTTCAAATATTATGTCGACTGAGTCTATTTCAAAACTACGTTCAAAGTAAAGTCAATTTTAGATTGAATGGTTTCCTCTGGCTTTTCTTGAGCTGCGAAACCAGGTACGTTTGCTGCTGCAAAATCAACAGTAAAGTTACCTGTAAGCGTTGCTCCCTCTTCTGAAGAAACCAATTTTACTGGAACTACATCTTTAATCTCTTGCCCCAAAACAGAAATGGTAATTGGCAATTGACCGTTTTCAAGTGCTCCAGCTTTAACTTTCACCGTTTTGTGTGCCTCAGCATTGAAGAAGTCTGGGCTCATAAGGTGACCAGCCAAGTACGCCTTTTTCTCATCAGGAAGTTGCTCATCGTTCACCGATACAGACATCATGTCAATTGTAAATGAACCGCTGGCCATGTTGCCATCCACTAGTTCAACAGATCCTTGGGTGAACTTTACTTCTCCAGTGTGGAAGTACTCAGGAGATTTACTTCCTTTCCAACCCAAAGAAGAGGCTTCGGTATCTACTTTTAAAGTTTGCATTACTACATCTACGTTAGATGCATCGTCAGCATTTGCTGATTCGTTTCCACAAGAAGCTACGGATATGGCTACTCCGGCCATCATGATAAGGTTTGCTATTTTCATCTCTTTTCGTTTTGAGCAAATATATAAATAATGTTTACCATGGTAACTATTGCAAGTAAAAATTTATGATTTCTTTAAATTTGGCCAATATGAGAATGGATATGAAAGTAGTTTTTGAAGATCGTGAAGTCAGCTTGGGTGCTGGGATTGATATCAGTATGGAGGTTGGAAATCCAAACAAATACATGAGAGCGTGGTATTTATCTGAACCGACAATTGAACCCGTTCGCATGGGAGATTTCGTAGGCTCTGTGCAAGAAGGGTCCTCGGTTAACTTCATGAATATTCAATTCAACCCACATGCTCATGGAACACATACTGAATCGTATGGCCACATTACGAAGGAGTTTTATTCGGTCAATGAAATTTGTCTTCCATTACTCATGAAATGTGCATTGGTAACCATCTCAGGTGAACAAATTGGTGAAGATCGGGTGGTTGGTTTAGATCAAATGAAGGCAGCCTTGGCCCAGATGGAGGGAGAGATTGAAGCATTGGTGCTTCGTACCAGAATACATCCTGAGGAGGAAAACATACAAATTGATTTCTCGGAGACCAATCCTACGTTCGTAGATGCGAGTGTTGCCGATTTTTTGGTGGAACGCGGAATCAACCATTTCTTGATTGATTTGCCTTCAGTAGACAAGGAAAAAGATGGGGGAAGTTTATCTTTTCACCATGCATTTTGGCAAATTCCAGAGAATCCAAGAAAGGAAGCTACCATCACGGAGTTTGTCAACATTCCTGCCCAAATAAAGGATGGCCTGTACGCTCTTAACTTGCAAGTGTCTGCTTTTCACAACGATGCCGCTCCATCGCGACCAGTGTTGTATTCTCTGGACTAGAGCTGGGGCTTGGATCCATAATTCATAGAAACAAAAAGGGTCGTCTTTCGACAACCCTTCATTTCAGCCACAACTGAAACCTTTCGTTTTCATAAAACCCAAGTAGAAGTTAAATATCCTTCATAAGTAGAATGAAGTAAGAAAAAGAAAATTCTGGTTAAATACCGTGCGTCAATAAATTGCTTTGAAGCAAGAATGATTAAGTAACATTTCGTTTCGTCCAGTGGACGTCTGCTTATCCAAGCAGCCAATCATACATCACATTCAAAGAACACAGAAATTAACCAGAATTTTTTCTCCTTATTTCCTACAGCCAATTTACGGATACTTCAAGGAAGAAGTGGGTCTAAATTATCAAAACACCCTTTTGAGTGAATATTTTGGTGTTTTCAATTATCAAGTGAATTTAACACTTACAGATTTTCGAGTATTCTGAAGAAGATATCTCGCTTGGATGGGCTTAATGGAACTTGAGAACCGTCCTTCATCACTACAGCCCCTCCATCAACTTTATCATAGCGGTCCACAAAATCCAAATTAACGATGTGACTTTGTGCAACACGTAAGAAATTATAGCCAGATAAAAGCATTTCGTATTCCTTCAGAGTTTTCGAGACCATGATCTTGTTCCCGTTGTCCAAATGAAAGGTCGTATAGTTTCTGTCGCTTTCGCAGCGAATAATATGATCAAGCTCTACTACAAATACACTTTCTTGTGTTTTAAGAACCAGTCTGCGCTTTTGTTGGTTCACGGCATTGTGATACAAGGTGTCAAATTGGGTTTGACTCGGTTTTTTCTCAACGCTTTGTAAGGCCTTGCGAATAGCTGAGTGCAATTCATCGGGATCAACCGGTTTTAAGATGTAGTCTAATGCCGAAAATTTAATCGCTTTTATCGCATATTCTTCATGCGCTGTAACGAAAATAACTTCGAAGTTTTTATTGTTAACGCCTCTAATTACATCGAAACCTGTTCCATCGGGCATTTGAATGTCCAACAAAACTAAATCGGGCTTGTATTTTTCTATAGCGGCAATACCCGACTCTACACTCTCACCTTCGGCAATGGTTTCCAAGGCATATCCAAAGGATTGAATCATTTTTGAGATCAAATCTCTCGTTCTTTTTTCGTCGTCTATTATTAAAACTTTGGTCATGCTACTTGATCATTTTTCGTGTACTCGGAGGTATCCGTTTTATAGGGTAGTGAAATTAACACTTTCGTGCCAGTTTCTTCTACTTTATCTAGATCGTCTATCTCCAATTTTCCCTCTGCTTTGTACTTGAAGTTGAGGTTTTCAATTCGCTGTTTTGTGATGGATAAAGCCATGCTCTTATGGTCCTTACTTTTCTTGCTTTTTTCGGCTCCTTTTCTACCAATGCCATTGTCCTTGATTTCAATCGTCAACATGTTGTCCTTGCGGTAGAAAGAAACCGTGATTTTTCCATTCTCTACATTGTGTAACTGACCGTGTTCAATTGCATTTTCTATGAAAGGTTGTGTGATCATTGGTGGAATTAGGGCCTTGTCAAAAATGAGGGACTCTTCAGTCGTCAATTCAAATTCGAAACGGTCTTCAAACCGCAATTTTTGGGTTTCGAGATACTTCTGCAAAATCTCCATCTCCGTTTCCAAGTTAATGAATTCTTTAGGTGAATTTTCTAGAATGAGGCGCATGAGTCGCGAAAAGTTGACCAAAAACTTGGATGAATTCTTCACGTCATTTTCGTAAATATAACTTTGAATCACACTCATGGCATTGAAAATAAAATGGGGATTCATTTGTGTTCTCAATACGGTTTGTGACATCTCAGCTTCTCGTTGCTTCTGGCGAATGGAGATTTGTTTGTAGCGCGAAATACCGATCATAATGGCCAAGGCAAAGATGATCAAGCAACCGATGATGATGTACATCTGAAAGTTATTTCGCAGAGATGCGTTTTCCAACTTGGCCTCTGTTAATTCTCTTTCTCTTAATTGCTTATCAAGACTATCGGCTTGCATGGCAATGAGGCGGTCTCGCTGTTCGGACCGGTAGAGCTCACTCAATTCGGCAATTTTCTTTGAGGCTTGAACGGTACTATTTTCATCGGCAAATTTGATGTAAAGCTCCATGTAGGTTAGCGCCTTGTCTTTGTTTCCCAACTCCTTGTATATTTCCGCCATCTCGCGGTAGGTGAAATATATCTTGCTTCTAGACCCGAAATACTGTTGTATTTCCGCAGATTTCTCAAGATAATTCAGGGCTTTGTTGTAGCGTTTTTGTTTCCGGAAGATGGTTGCAACATTGTGGTAGACGTCCGCAATTTTTTCACGGTTTACCGAATTTTCATAAAAGACCAAGGCCTTATTGAATTGATTCACCGCAAGCGGGTATGCGTTCAAGTCCTTGTAAACCAGCCCCATGTTGTTGTGAACCTCGCCCAATCCATTTTGGTCGCCTACCTTTTCTAAGTAGACCAAGGCATCTTCGTTGAGCTGAAGTGCTTCGGGAAACCTTTCTCTTTTTCGTGAAACTTCCGCTTTGTTGGCCAAGGCTAAGGCCGATTGGCGAATATCGTTGATTTGCTGGGCAAATTCCAAGGATCGAGTAAAGTAAAACTCGGCATCCTTGAGGTTGTTTATGAGCAATTGTTTTTGTCCAATTTCACGAGCATACTGTGCCATAAGTAGCCAGTTATTGCTGGACGTTGCCAATTGGTAGGCCACTAAGTTTTTTGCAACGGCCAACTCCAGTTGCCCAAAGAAATCATAAATCTGAGCTTGATAATTAAACGCCATGCAGAGGTCTTGTTTGTAACCCGAACGACGAGCTGTTTGGATGGCTTCATCGGTATAAGATATGGCAAGATCCTTTTGGTTGCTCAGCATTTTATTATAGGCCATGTAGCAATACGTCTTGGTAATTGACGAAAAGCTCCTGAGCTCACGCGCGTACTTCATGGCTTTATTGAGTGCCTTTTCAGCCTTTTTTTCGTCGAAGTACGAACTGTATAAAAATCCCAAATGAAGATTCTTTTGGAAAGCGTCTTCTTTTTCCAAAGCATCGTCTTGGAAAAATTGAAAGCGCTGAACTAGGTTGAAATAACTGTTGTAATCCCCAGTTTGTTCCAGCATTTTACTAACAAATAGCATGGCTTTGAATTGAGTTATTCCATCCAAATCTTCAATCATTGGTTGAAGTATACGCGCCATGCTATCGGCTTTGGAAATGTCGTAGTTAAAATAAATGGTACCCAAATCAATCAGAGCCTTGGTTTTGGTCTCTGGTTTTCTTGATTTGTAGATGATGCGCTGCAAACGGTTTTCAGTCGTTGTATCCCGCACGTATTGACCCCATACAGGTAATACAAGCAGAGAGTAAAACACAATTAGAAGGCGCTGGATTGTCATCTATGAGTAAAGATAGAACTTTTTAAAATCCGAACTTCTGTTCCGTCCAAAGGGCTTATCTTTGCCACGAAAATTCAAAAGAAACAATGGATTACGCATTTAGAGAGTTAGAACAAAAGTGGAGAGCTTTTTGGAAGGAAAATGAAACTTACAAAGTAACGGAAGATACATCCAAACCGAAGTACTACGTGCTCGATATGTTTCCCTATCCTTCTGGTGCTGGATTGCACGTTGGTCACCCTCTAGGCTACATTGCTTCGGATATTTTTGCTCGCTACAAAAAGTTGAAGGGGTTCAATGTGCTCCATCCAATGGGGTATGATTCTTTTGGCTTACCGGCTGAACAGTATGCGATTCAAACAGGCCAACATCCGGCGATTACAACCGAGAACAACATCGCTCGTTACCGTGATCAATTAGATAAAATCGGATTTTGTTACGACTGGTCGAGAGAGGTGCGCACATCTTCTCCCGAATACTACCGTTGGACACAGTGGATTTTCAAACAGTTGTTTGGTTCGTGGTACAACGAGGACTCCAACAAGGCTGAAGAAATTGAAACCTTGATTTCGATCTTTGAGAAGGAAGGAAACGGAAGCGTAAAAGCGACAACAGACTTCGAAGAAACTTTCGATGCAGGAACTTGGAATGCTTTTACGGAGAAGGAAAAAGAGAATATTTTACAAAATTACCGCTTGGCCTATTTGGCTGATTCTTGGGTCAACTGGTGTCCAGCATTGGGTACTGTTTTAGCCAATGATGAGGTGGTAAATGGTGTTTCTGAAAGAGGGGGACATCCAGTAGAACAAAAGAAAATGACCCAATGGTCGATGCGAATAAAAGCTTATGCCGAACGCTTATTGACTGGTTTGGAAACGGTTGATTGGACGGACTCAATTAAGGATCAACAGCGTAATTGGATAGGAAAAAGTCAAGGAGCATCCGTTTTCTTTGGAGTAGAGAATAGTTCAGAGAAAATTGAGGTATTCACTACACGTCCTGATACAATTTTTGGGGTTTCCTTCATGGTTTTGGCACCCGAACACCCGTTGGTTGATCAAATTACGACAGCTGAGTTCAAGGAGGCGGTTGATGCATATAAAAAGGAAGCTTCGTTGAAGTCTGAAAGAGATCGCCAGGCCGACGTAAAAAATATTTCTGGTCAGAATACCGGTGCTTTTGCCTTACATCCATTTACTGGAGAGAAAATCCAAATCTGGATTGGAGATTACGTACTGGCTTCATACGGTACAGGAGCAGTAATGGCCGTTCCTTGTGGAGACCAGAGAGATTACGACTTTGCGAAACATTTCGGCATCGAAATCAAGAATATTTTCGAAGGTGTAGATATTTCCGAAGCAGCATACGCTGAAAAGGAGGGTAAAATTGCCAATTCAGATTTCTTGTCTGGTTTAACGATTAAAGATGCTCTAAAAAAGGCGATTCAAGAAATTGAAGCGAGAGGATTGGGTAAAGGAAAAACCAATTACCGTTTGCGTGATGCAATTTTCTCTCGTCAAAGATATTGGGGAGAACCCTTCCCTGTTTATTACCAAAACGGTTTGCCGAAAGTATTAGAAGATGCAGAAATGCCTGTTCTTTTGCCGGAAGTAGATGCGTATTTGCCAACAGCTGAAGGTGAACCACCACTGGCGCGAGCGAAACAAGACGCTTGGAATATTCAAAAAGGGGAGCGCATGGAATACAATACAATGCCTGGATGGGCAGGAAGTTCTTGGTATTTCTTGCGTTACTTGGATCCAAAAAACGAACAAGCCTTCGTTTCAAAAGAAAAGGTTGATTATTGGAAAAATGTGGATTTGTACATTGGAGGATCGGAGCACGCTACAGGCCACCTTTTATATTCCCGTTTTTGGACAAAGTTTCTTTTTGATAGAGGTTTCATTCCTTTCGAAGAGCCCTTCCAAAAAATGATCAACCAAGGGATGATTTTGGGAAGAAGTAGTTTTGTTTACCGTTTGGAGGATAACGTTACTTATGTCACAGCTTCCAAAAAAGGAGCGTACAAAACGACGCCAATTCATGTGGACATTTCATTGGTTGAAAACGACAAACTAGATATCGAAGGCTTTAAAAACTGGCGACCTGAATTCAAGGATGCGAAGTTCATTTTAGAACAAGATGGATCATACACTTGCGGTCACGAAGTTGAAAAAATGTCGAAGTCTAAATACAACGTTCAAACGCCAGATGAGCTAGTTGAGAAGTTTGGTGCAGACACACTTCGCATGTACGAAATGTTCTTGGGTCCTTTGGAGCAAAGTAAGCCTTGGGATACCAAAGGAATTAATGGAGTTCACAATTTCTTGCGAAAGCTTTGGCGCTTGTTCCACAACGAAGCCAATGAAGTTTCCTTGAGTTTCGACACACCATCCAAGGAAGCCGAAAAAACACTTCACAAGACCATTAAGAAGGTCGGTGATGACTTGGAGCGCTTCTCTTTCAATACAGGGGTATCCAATTTCATGATTTGTGTCAATGAATTGGGTGACCAAAAGTGCAACAATGTCCATATTCTAAAAGAGTTGGTGATTTTACTTTCGCCTTACGCTCCACATATAGCTGAAGAACTTTGGGTTAAATTAGGAGAAGAGCCAGGAACGGTTTCTAAGGCGAATTTTCCAGAGTTTGACGAGTCTAAATTGGTCGAAAATAACTTTGATTACCCAGTTTCTTTCAATGGAAAGATGCGTTTTAAAGTGAATTTGGAATTGAGCATGAATCCAAAACAAGTAGAAGAACATGTATTGGGCTTGGAAGAGGCGCAAAAGTGGTTGGAAGGAAAAGCGCCGAAAAAGGTTATTGTAGTACCAGGTAGAATTGTAAATATTGTTTTATAGAACAATTCGAATTACCTTATAATCGTTATTGATGAACCTAGGCTGTGTACAATTTTGGCACAGCCTTTGTTTTATACTGTGCAAATTGAACGATTATGAAAAAAATAGTTTTTCCAATACTGGGTCTGGCTATTGCAGTCATGTGTACCAGTGCCAATTCTGTTTCTTACCCCAAGGCCAACAACAAGGCGTTCGGAATAGGTGAAAAATTGCGCTACCGTGTTACCTACGGATTCATGGATGCAGGTGAAGCCACTTTGGAAGTGAAGTCAACAACCAAAAAGGGTAACGGACGTGAATTGTATCAAGTAACGGGACTGGGTAGAACGCTTGGCGCTTTCAACGCATTTTACCGAGTAGACGATAAGTACGAAAGTTATTTGGACAAGAGCGGTATTTTTCCGTGGTATTTTGTTCGTCGTGTAGATGAAGGAGGGTACAAAATTAATCAGGACTATACCTTTAAACACGATAAATACAAAGTGGATAATGGCGAAGGGAAACAGTTCAAGATACCGATGGGTATTCAGGATATGATTTCATCATTTTATTACGCCAGAACAATGGATTTTAGCAATTTGAAAAAGGGGGATGTCTTCGAGTTCAAATGCTTCATGGATGATGAAATATGGCCCTTAAAAGTGAAATACGTTGGAGATGAACAAATACATATTCGCAAAGGGAAATTCAAGTGTCACAAATTTGTGCCTGTGGTGCAAACAGGGCGCTATTTTGAATCGGAGAACGATGTGAATTTTTGGGTAACCGCAGATGCCAATAGAATTCCTGTTTTGGTAAAGGCAAAAATCCCTGTAGGTGTGGTTAAAATGCACCTAGTGGAATGGGATAATTTGCGTAACCCGTTGACAAGTAAGCAGTAATTAATCGTCATAATCAATTTTGAAAAGGAGGCCTCGGTCTCCTTTTTTATTGGAAAAAATTGGGTAGCTTAAGGATTTCAAAAAAAAATCGTGAATTGATAAGAAAAATGGTTACAATTGTTGAATTCATGTAATTTTGTTCACTTAAAACGGTAGGATATGTTGATGGAGGGATATAGCTTGGTGGAGAAAGAGGAGATCAGTGGTTTCCACTTTCCAACAGAAGAAATCTTAACCAGAGAAGCTGATTTAAAAGATAGAGCGGTTGCCTTAGAAAGAGCAATTGCACTTGGAAATTTAGAGCACCAAAAGGTACGCATCTATTTTTCGGATAACGAAGGATCTAAAGTGGTAGAAACAACCATTTGGGGAATTACCGACAAGGCAATTCTGCTGAAGAAAAACGTTTTGCTGCCAAAGAACAGGATCATTAAATTGGAAATTTAATTTTAGCAATGACCAAGAAGAGGGCTATAATAAGTTATGACAAGCTTTCCATCGTGCAAAAGAAGGGGATTTTAAAAGAATACCCAGATGGATATGTAAATCACCTCACACAAATTAAAACTCCGTTGGGAGAGGTTTTGGAGGCGCTCATTTGGGAAACAGAAGAAACCATTTATTTGGTGAAGTTTCCGAAGGTACAACGTGCACTTGTTTCGGATGATGATGATGACGACGATATGGACGACGATATCAGCGACGATGTGGATGTGAATGATGATGACATGGATAGCGACGACGATGAAGACGATAGCTACGATGACAAAGACGACTCAGATGATGAGGACGAAGATTAGCAACTTAAACCGTTGAGGGGGTTTTATATAAAGTGTCTGATAAAGAATGCGAGTTTCCACTCGCATTTTTTGTTTACTGTACCCTGTGAAGGAATCCCTTTGTTAGTTTTTTTCCATTGGTTAAATCGGAAGAAAAGGTGGCACTCAAGCCATTGGTATTGCTGTATTCGGTTATTTTCATGGTACCACTTACGTCGTATTGAGTGGTTTGTCCGTCCGAATATAACACAGTAAAAGTGCCATCTTCAAAAGAACCATCTGCCACAAAATTGCCTTTTTGAGGCTTGAAAATTTCTATTTCTATACTTTGATTGGTAGCACCTGAATTATCTTGCCAATTTAAGATGATGGAATTGTTGTTTCCATCTGTTTGGGTGATAGCACCGGAGAGCTGAAGAGTGTCTAACTTGGCACAAAACTGAACCTGATTTCCACAAGGCGATTCGCTCAAGCCGTTGTAAGTGCACTCCGAGTTTTTAGCTTTTTTTACATTGGCGTCATAGTTGTCTGCAAAAGGATCTGCACAACCTTTTTTATTGCAAGAAAGTAAGACGAATCCAACGACAAATAGGGGTAAAAGCTTTCTCATAATTCCAATTTGGGATTGAAATTACAAATTCCGAACCAACTTTTACGAATTAGTCGTTCAGCTTCAATACAGCCAAGAATGCTTCTTGAGGAACTTCTACCTTTCCAATTTGACGCATACGCTTCTTACCTGCCTTTTGTTTTTCCAAAAGCTTACGCTTACGCGTAATATCACCACCATAACATTTTGCGGTTACGTCCTTACGAAGGGCTTTGATGGTCTCACGAGCGATGATTTTAGCTCCGATGGCTGCTTGAATGGGAATTTCGAATTGTTGTCTAGGGATCAATTCTTTCAACTTCAAACAAATCTTTTTCCCTAAATCGAAAGCATTGCTTCTGTGAACCAAGGCAGAAAGAGCATCTACTTGTTCCGCGTTCAACAAAAGGTCCATTTTAATCAGATCCGAATTCTTGTAGCCGATCGGGTGGTAGTCAAACGAAGCATAACCGCGTGAAACAGTTTTCAAACGATCGTAGAAATCGAAGACAATTTCAGCCAAAGGCATTTCGAAAGAAAGTTCAACTCGGTCTTGTGTCAGGTATACTTGATTGGTCAATTCACCTCGCTTCTCGATACAAAGCGTCATGATGGACCCGACATATTCTGATTTGGTAATAACCTGTGCTTTGATATAAGGTTCTTCAATTCTTTCCATGGCCGAAGGGTCAGGAAGCTCTGAAGGGTTGTTAACGATAATTTCCTCTGAAGGATTACTGCGCATATAGGCTTTGTACGATACGTTGGGTACCGTTGTAATCACTGTCATCTTGAATTCGCGCTCCAAACGCTCTTGAATGATCTCCATGTGAAGCATCCCCAAGAATCCACAACGGAATCCGAAACCTAATGCTGCTGAACTTTCTGGCTCAAATACCAAGGATGAATCGTTCAATTGCAATTTTTCCATAGAGTAACGCAATTCTTCGTAATCCTCTGTATCAACTGGGTAAATACCAGCGAAGACCATTGGTTTTACGTCCTCAAATCCCTTAATGGCCGTTGTACAAGGATTTTCGAAATTGGTAATGGTATCTCCAACTTTTACTTCGTTGGCTTGCTTGATGCCTGAGATGATGTATCCAACGTCGCCCGCACGTACTTCCTTACGAGGGGCAAGGTCCATTTTTAAAATTCCGATTTCGTCAGCATGATATGTGCGACCGGTATTGAAGAATTTTACTTTCTCACCTTTGCGAATCACTCCATTTTTTACTCGGTAGTATGCAATAATACCACGGAATGGGTTGAATACTGAATCAAAGATCATGGCTTGCAGAGGAGCTTCTTCGTCTCCTTTAGGGCAAGGTATTTTATTGATTACGGCTTCTAATATTTTGTCAACTCCTAATCCAGTTTTCCCAGATGCCGGAATGATGTCATCTGGCGAACAACCTATCAAATCGATAATTTGATCTGAAACTTCTTCTGGCATTGCACCCGGAAGGTCCATTTTGTTCAAAATTGGAATGATTTCCAAGTCGTGTTCCAAGGCCAAGTACAAGTTGGAAATGGTTTGTGCCTCAATTCCCTGAGAAGCATCAACAATCAGTAGGGCGCCTTCACATGCAGCGATGGAACGGGATACCTCATACGAAAAGTCAACGTGTCCCGGAGTGTCGATTAGGTTCAAAACGTAATCCTGACCTTCGTGGGTGTGGTTCATTTGAATGGCATGACTCTTTATGGTAATTCCACGTTCACGCTCTAGATCCATATCATCGAGTGCTTGAGCTTGCATTTCACGGTCGGAGATGGTTCCTGTAGTTTGAAGCAAACGATCAGCCAGCGTACTCTTACCGTGGTCGATGTGTGCGATGATACAAAAGTTGCGAATGTTCTTCATGGATGAATCTGCTATACAAGTCTGCGTTAAAGCCCGTTTGGGCGCACAAAATTACACTAAAAATATTGTTATTCCAGAAGTTTTTAGGAACCTCCTGAAAAGAACAAAGGAGAGCGAGTGCTCTCCTTTGTTGTACCTAAACCTAAACTACTACTACTTATGAAAACTAAATCTTAAATCTTTTTAAGTGGCGGGGTGGCTTTTGCCTCAACCCGACGGTACAAATATAAGGTAAGAACTTGGTTTAATGCAAATGATTAGCAACTTTTTAACACATTTTCATAAAAAATTTAAGCCATTTTTTAGTGAAAAATTTAACGCTAAAGTAATTTTTCGGGAAAGTAAAAAGATATAATCTTGTCGCTCAGCACTTTACTAAGTTTAAAATAACTCTCTTTTGACCAGCCTCCAACATGAGGAGAAAGCAAAATATTTTTGGCGTGCAGAATAAATTCGAAATCTGCTGGTAGTTCGTTCTGAAAGAAATTTTCGAAACTACTATTCTCATATTCAAGCACATCCAAACCAGCGCCCTTGATTTGTCCTGTTTTGAGTCCCTTAACTACAGCTGCTGTTTTTACAACTTTACCTCTCGATAAGTTGAGAAGATAGATCGGTTTGTGCAGCTGATCCAAAAATTCTTCGTTGAAATAATGGATGGTTTCAATGTTTTGAGGGACGTGAAAACTGATGACATCGGCCTTGGCTAGAATAGACTCAAGGGTGGCTTCACGGACAAAGTTGTCGCCATAGCCTGTTTTGTATTTGTCGTAAGCCAGAACGGTGACGTCAAAGCCCAATAATTTTTTGGCAAAAGCGGAACCATTGTTTCCGAATCCAATAATACCAACGGTCTTTCCTTCGAGTTCTTCGCCTGTGTTTTCGAATCGCAACCATTTTCCATTTTGAATTTCTTCGTGGGCCGTACGAAGGTTATTCATAAG